>NZ_JAPMOU010000028.1 GCF_028858535.1 Spartinivicinus poritis | reverse complement strand
GTCATACAATTCATCTGGAATAGAAGCAATCCTTGCCATTATTAAATTCCTAGTCAAATTAAGTGAAATACTGTGACCAGGTATTTTACAGATTATTTACCATGATTGGTATTAGAGGATTAAATGAACTTATTCACTACAACAACCATCATAACTATTGCTTATAAATCACCTGTTTGACAAACTTGCTCAAAAGGATGTTTAACAAAACTCCTTAACCGAATATTTCATCAAACTACAGAAATAACCGGGGGAGCTCGACGGGCTCTGCTACACTGTCGAAGCTAATTAATTTCTATATAACCAACTTTGGAGGGTATATCATGCCATTACAGATTGGTGATCAAGTACCAGACTTTACTGCTGAAACGACTGAAGGGGCTATTAACTTTCATGAGTGGATAGGCGACAGCTGGGTTATGCTGTTTTCACACCCAAAAGATTTCACTCCAGTGTGTACTACCGAACTTGGCTACATGGCCAAAATGAAGCCAGAGTTTGAAAAGCGCAACTGTAAGGTTATTGGCCTTAGCATTGACTCTGTTCAAGATCATCATGAATGGGCAAAAGATATTGAAGAAACACAAGGCCACGCTCTCAATTACCCTTTAATTGGCGATACTGACCTAAATGTGGCTAAACTATTTAGCATGATTCACCCCAATGCGAGTGGCAAAGCAAAAGAACGCTCTGCAGCAGATAATGCAACTGTTAGATCAGTATTTATTATCGGGCCAGACAAAGCTATCAAGCTAATGATCACTTATCCTATGAGTACCGGACGTAATTTTGATGAAGTACTACGAGTGTTAGATTCAGTACAACTAACAGCCAAGCATAAAGTGGCAACGCCAGTTAACTGGAAGCAGGGAGAAGATGTCATTATTGTGCCTGCTGTATCAGATGATGAAGCTAAAAAACAGTTTCCAAATGGCTGGAAGGCACCAAAGCCTTATATTCGCTTAGTACCGCAGCCACAGTAATATACACTTCGATGTGAGTATAAAAGACAGGTTTGTTTCATATATATTTAAGCATGAAACAAACCTGTTTCTCACTAGATTACCTCTAATAATTAATATACCTACCACAACTATTTTTAACCCAGGGTGGGTGTTATTAGTAGCTGAGTTATGAGCCAACAAATGGACAATTTGACAAAAAATCTTTATCTACCTTAGGCACTTAGTCATTTCCAGGTGATAGATAACTTCAACGAAAAAGCAAAAAAACTATCAAAAAACACAAAGTGCCTAAAACAGATAATATAAATTTCACTACTGCATCTCTTTTATGGTATTTTTTTATTATAAGTTTGAATATAAATTTAGATTCAGAAAAATAACCAGTACTACAAACTGATTAAATAAAGGCCAATATCAGTTAAAAACTGACATATGCCCTAAAAACAGGCATTACAAATAAAATAATAGATAAGGATGTCCAAAATGAAGGGGTTTATTTCCACTCTCTTAACAGGATTAAGCTTGTTAGCTCCAATGGCTTACAGCAACCAAAGCTCACTTAATATAGAGAACTCTCCCTACACTGCTATTAGCCCAACTATAGAAGAACAACGGCTTCCTATCATTCAAGCCAACTCACCAGCACTATTAGCTCCTCATCAATCATTGATTAATCAGGTTAATAGGGATATACAGTCAATTGAAAATTATAAACACTTAGTCAAACTTGCAAAAAACTCTGGCCAGCAATTATGGCAAATTGCAAATAAATCAGGCGGTTCAGTTAAAGATGACCGCCCCCTTTATTGGGCAAGGCTTTCAATCAGTAAAATTATACGTCAACAGGCAAAAATCTTAAATTTAACCACAAGTCAGCAAGAGTCTCTTTTTTGGCAGTATGAGCTTGCCTCTCGCGGCCAATTAGACGTCAACTTTAAGCCCAGTGATCGACTAAGAATATTAATTACTGGCTTTGACCCTTTTTTCCTTGATTATAACATCGAACAAAGCAACCCCTCTGGTTCTATAGCACTTACGCTAGATGGCAAACAAATGACTGTAAATGGACAACAAGTTGCCATTGAAGCTTTTATTTTACCCGTAAGATTTGAAGACTTTGATCGCGGTATGGTAGAAACCCTTCTCACACCTTATATTGCTAACCCACTGGTTGATATGGTTGCAACCATTAGTATGGGCAGATCTAATTTTGATCTGGAGCGATTCCCAGGATTACGGCGATCAGCCCAAGCGCCTGATAACCTGAATATTTATACTGGAGCATCAGCAGCTAATCCACTCGTTCCTTTACTTAAAGGCTCCTTGCTAGATGGGCCAGAGTTTGTGGAGTTTAGCTTGCCAGTTAGGGTGATGAAAAAAGCAACGGGCACATATCAAATCAATGACAATCATAAAGTCATTACTACCCAGGGAGTTCGCTTCCCTAACAGCTTAATAGAGCTTACCAACATGACATCAGTGGAAGGTTCGGGTGGCGGTTATTTATCCAATGAGATTTCATATCGTAGCATTCGACTACGTAATCGTTATCAGCCATTATTATCTGTCGGTCATATTCATACCCCTCGAGTAAGCAAGTTTAGTAAAACCAAACAGTCAGCTATCACCCAACAAGTGAAACAAATGTTAATACTAGCAGCTGATGTTATTTAATTGACTTTGACCAAATAAATGTCTGCCAAATTTAAAAAATAAAATTGGCAGACATTTGTATTAACAGTCAAATTTAGCGCCACCTCTTCGATCTTCCCTTCCCATGCAACCGTCATAAACGAACTCTAAACTTTACTTTCTGTAGAGCCTTCTCTTTATTTATAAAAAAACAACGAATTTTAATAAAGTATGCTCGAATGATTATGTATTTTTAAGATGTGACCAAATAGTCACTCACTAATTGAAGCTAAGCAGGGAAAGCACTATTCTATCTGAGCATTTCATCAGAGATATAACCAATACGAATGGTTTTTAGGGATGAGCGATAAGCTCCAGTAGTAATTTCTCCCTATAAACCTAGAAATAATAGGTGATTGGGGTAAGAGATGATGGCAATAAACCCTGAAATCATTCGTGAATGGGTATAGAACATTCAAGGCTTTATCTTTCCAATAAGCCTTGAAGTTCCTATGGGTTAAGGGTATCTAAAATAGTGCTTTAATTTTCCAGTATCTATATCGAGTGATCAGCTTTTAAGGTGTCTCTAAAAATCCATGTTAGAGGCTCCTTTATAATATTCATTGACTAGTAATATCTTAGTAAGGGAACGTGTCATGCCTGATAATGGCATTTCTAGAATATCTGGTAGTACAACTAGCCAACAATCACCCACTAGTTCAACTCCAGTCAATCAATCCCCAGGAGGAACCCTTCATCTTGGTGACACTAAGCTAGCTGTAACACAACTCAAGCCAAACAAATTTAATTGGTTGTTTAATCAAGCAAAACGGTTTAATCCTCTTACTAAATTACCCTCTAATAATACCAGCCTGCTCAATAAGCTTAAGCCTGCTACACTAACAACCCTCCCCCTATCAACTCAAACAATTCAGATACCCCAAACACATGTACATGAAATTGAAAGCGAACTCATTAGCGCTTTTACCATTTATGCCAAAAGTAGTAGCAAACACCATGATACTCTACAAAACTATTTCATAGGCAAAAATTCACCTAATGCTAATTTAGGAACTTATTTCAAGTTTAATGACAAAGATGAAATAACTTGCTGCTCAGAACGTTTAAACGATAACCCACTAAATAACCCTACATCATTAGCCAAGTTACTTAATCAACTATTAGAAGGACATAGACACAATAAAACCAGCTCGTTTTACCGTACTATTCATGATGCTGTAGCTAATAAGCAAGGTACATTAAATCAATATGTGACGATAAGTTTTCTTGGTAAGATTGAAGCAAGAACTATAACCCAAATTGAGAATATTACCAAGCAAGCACCTCAGACTGACAAAATTGTTAACCTACAAAGAAAGCAAGATGATCGTCAAAAATTACTTGAGCAGCTAAATGACCAACTTAAATTAATTCAAACAAAAAGAGATAAAATTTTAAATAAAGCAACAGAACATGATTATTTTGTGTCAATCAATAATAAATTATTTCACTTTTTTCGTTTTCAACAAAACCACTTATCTCCTATTAAAAGTCTAGAGTGCCCAATAGCTAAAAACTGTATCAACATATCTCTCAGCCCAAATGCAGATGAGAAAACACTAGATAACTGGCTAAAACTAAACAAAAATCTTGATGATGAGTACAAAGAGTCTGAGCGCAGGCTGCAATCTTTAAAGAGTCGCTTAGATGCATTCCAAGAAGTTATTACTGATGAACACAAAGTACCTTTTGTAAAAGCTGATGCATTAACTGCCTTTCAGCAAGCAAAACTAGCTCTGGATAATACTAATCCCAGTTTATGGCATAGACTGAAAGGCTGGATTTTGAATACTCCCCAGTCAGAAAATGATAGAATAAAAAATGTTAAGCAACAAATAGATCATACACTTAATAAATTGCGATATGTTCCGCAACAGTTTGAACAAATCAAAAATAAACAATATACACGCATACTGGTAGCAGCAGAATTAACTAACTGCTTAGACTTACTGAAAAAGCATCCTACTTTCTTGGGTAAAGAACTCACCCTATTTAAAACAAATGAATATAAGACTTTTGAAAAGCTATTACAGGAACTAAAATAGCTTTCACAAAATCAGCATACCCTACAACACTTCCTATGTAAGATATGCTATTTAAGCATTTTTAGTAACGATGAGCAGCAATACTAACGGAACCCAACCAGTATTGCCATTGTTGGTCAAGAGCCTTAAGGCCACCAGGATAATTTTCTTCAAAAAATATTTTTGCATCTATTGTTTTGCATTTATTTTCGCTTAGAGCTTTCATATATTTACTCAAAACTAGCTGAGTGTCGGGCCGTTCCATCAGAAAATAAACTATCGACCAGGCTGTAGCATACATAGTAGCTAAATCTTGCTCATACCACGTCCTGCCTGAAAAACTTAAATACTGATTAAGACTCATTAACTGATTTTGCTGCTGCTGCCTAGTTAATAAGCGTAGCCAGCCCCTATTTGGTTTAATAATAGCTAACTGCCCTAAAAGCTCCATTTGTTCAAAGTACTCAGCTAGCCCTTCAGTAAACCAACTAGGGATAAAGCCAAAAAGTCCTGCAATAATAACGTGGGTGGCCTCATGACGGGCAACAGCATAGGTAGTTTGATCGTTTCGTTGGCGCATGACCGCAGCCACATTAAGTCTTGGGTTGTAAAAACCACTATTGGTTTTTAATGTGGGCGCCACTTCTGACCGATAACGGCTAAACTGGTCCAGCTGGTCAAATACCTTGATTGTTAATGTTACCTGACGCAAATCAGCTAAAGGCATATTTCTTGTCATAATATGAAATATTTTTTGGGTATCAGCTGTCAGTTTATCTTTCATCCAATTAGGCAAACTGTCGCCTTGCTGTTCTACTGTCAACCGAAAATACTGTGCCTTTTTCGTATACTTTTGAGATAAATCTGCAACTCTCTGCTGCTGGGGTGCCTTATCAGTAAAATGTACTTTGCCTTGCTGATCAACCCATTTATAAATACGGCTAGTAGGCTCTATTTCAGTTATTTCACGAGTGGTAGGAGCGCATTGGTAGTCGCCCATTTGCCACCCTTCTACATCAATAACTGTTTTTGGAATAGGCTTTACTTCTGAGCTAGGTATTTTTTGTATTGGTTGGTAGCTTATCTTGTTATTTGGTAACTGAATACCAATTTGAGCTAACAACTGACGACGCTGCTCTTCAGTGGCCCTCTGCCACATAACAGCTCCTAAGGAAACAATAATAAACAGGAAAACCAACCAGAATCTTGTACGTGTCATTAATGCATCTATCAAAGTCAAATTAATAAAATAGTATAACTATTAGGCTATTACCCAATTATCTGTAATATTATATCTAAAAGAGCTATAAAGGTTTAGTTTTTAATCACTTTCAACCGGAATCTGTTGACTACCCTAATTTCATACTAAAATTAAAACTGAATAATCAACAATTTTAATAGTCATGCTGTAGAAGCAACTGTGATTACGAGCTACTTAATTACCTTAATAAGACTTACTCTTTTTATGAGTATAATGTGGATCAGCTCTGCTGTTGCTCAGACAGTATCTGTTGCTATTGCAGAGTGGCCTCCCTATGCAGTTAAATCACTGGAAGACGGTGGAAAATATACCAAGCGTGTCATTGATTCATTAAAATCAGCAGGTTTTAAAGCTCACCTGGTTTGGCATGATAATTGGCTAACTGCATATAACCGAACTCAAGTTGCAAAAGATGATGCTAGTATTTTTTGGGTCTGTAACCCAGAGCGGGCAGATCATTTTTACTACTCTAATCCTTTCCAAGTTATTCAAACAGTTATGTTTCATTTAAAATCAAACAATTACCAATGGAATAATTTGTCAGATCTTAAAGGCCGTGGACCTTTTGGTATTACGACAGCCTATTATTATGGTGATAACTTCAGTGAAGCCGCTAAAAAGTATAATTTCAATTTACGAGAAGTAAGACGGGAGTCATTAGTTTTTAATTTACTTATTTATGGACGAGTCAACTATGTACCTACCGATATTTTAAATGGTTTAGAGCTTATTGAAAGACATGTCCCCAAAGAGTCTCAATCTTATATCACCTATAACCCTAAACCAATTGAAGTAGGTTATTTGCATTTAATAATAGCCAAAAGCCACCCTCAAGCAAAAATAATACTTAATGGTATAAATAAGGCAATAGCTTTACTTGATGATAAATATGCTAAGCAACTAGCCTTAAAAAGTTTAAAAGACTCATGCCCAACTATTGAGCAAGCTCTATGAGTTCCTTTATACCTTTTCCGAATGATTTTTAGGGTTTATTGTCTTCACTGACCATCAAAGGATGGTGGGAATGCAGTTTGGATACCACCAATTAGAGCAATGCAAGAGCAATTACCGAGGAGTATTTAACTGCCTTCACCCTAGTCACTTATAAAAACATAAACTCATGGGGATAAGTCTGCTACTGTAAGACTTACGGTAGCAACTCAAATTACGAAAAGAGCACTACTGAAACTCATCACACGACGGCCGCCCCTAAAAATCATTCGTTTTGGCTATATCTAAGCCATTAATTACTACAACTAAACCCAGATACCCACCCATCAAACGAACAACCAATCAAAAATGAGCCTGTTTTCGCGAACTTTTCAATAATATTCGCCGCATCATATTCATCTATAAATGCTTGATAGCTCCCCTTTTCAGAACAAGCGACACAAGCATAAAACCCACATAAATTTTTTAAATGATTCTTTCCCCAGGCATGATGATCATGCATTTGACAACAATAGTCTAATGAAGACATTGGCTGGTAGGGTTTATTATCCCAACCATCACCACAATAATATCCATAGCGGCCAAATAAACCACCCAACTCCCATTCTGTCTTGCACACAGCCTCACCATCTTTTTTACAACGGTTTACAGCACGTCTATGCTCTGCTGCATTTTGATAAAATGGGCTGCCAGCATACCCAACTGAAGAGTAAAACCCATAAAAACTATATGATAAGTTACTAACGGAAAAGTCGTTATAAGGTTTATTATCCGGCGATACTGCTCTACTGGGGTTTAGTTTATTGATTTTTTTCTTATTATTTTTTTGAGCAGTTACAATATCAATACACCCTTCTAGATTAGCTGGATTAAACAGGTTTTGACTTAATGGCTTGATTTTATTCACTTCAAATAGTAATGCTGTTTCATTAAATTGAAAAGTTAATACATTTTTATTTTTTTTCTTGTTGCCTGACTGCCAAAAGACACCTTGTTTGGTTGGTGCTTTACTATTTTTCGATGTGACTTTTGCTAATAATTTGTTGATACTCGGTGCACTACTATTGCCAAGTGAAAATCTGGTGCAACTAATAGAGTTTTGAATATAACCTGTAGCAGGATTACTATTCCAATCATAATAAATATACGACTTATCTGCATCGCTATTCATATTTACTTCAATCAAGAATGCTTTGTTGTTCTCTTTGAAATGAAGAGTTGCCGGAAATTTAATATTAGGTAGTACTACATTACCAGATGCAGAGAATGCTTTTTCTGAATAAAGCAATGCTCGCTGGGGGCTGTCCAAGTTGATTGCGTATAAGTTTGAAGCAAAAGCAAGTGTAAAAGGCAAAAGAAAATGTAATATTTTTTTCATACTATTATCTCAATTATTATTTTTCTTAAATTTATTAGCTAGCTTTCTTATCACATCAAATTAAACCTCAAATGTTTTTAGTATACAGTCGATTTTTTATAAAGATCGTCCATTAAGGCTATTGCAATACAACCGAACTTTAATTTAAATAAATATGTAACTACTTGCTAACAATTATGCTTTTTTATAATGACCAAATACAACTCGACTTATTCACTATACTTAACAATAAAATACATGGAATGTATAACCATCAATGAGCGAGTATATAGAAAAGAAGCTACATGTATCAGAGTTAGAAGTCGGTATGCATGTTGTTCGACTAGATAAACCTTGGCTAGAAACAGCATTCCTATTACAAGGTTTTATCATTCAATCACAAGAAGATATCAAGGCTCTAACTGAGGAATGTAACCACGTCTATATTCAAGGAAAGCTGCAAAGCGCTGAAGGAAAGCCAATAAAAGCTAAATCTAACTTACCCAAACGCCAAGCTGTTTATATTAACAAAGTTAACTTCGAGCAAGAAATTGAAAAAGCTTCTGTTAGCTTTCGCCAAGCTCGCAGCTTGGCCAAGAATATTATGAATGGTATTCGTATTGGTAGAGCACTTGATATTAACGAAGCAAAAGAAGCAGTATCTGAATGTGTTAACAGTATATTACGCAACCCTGATACGCTTCGTTGGTTAACCCAAATTAAGCAGCAAGATGAATACACTGCAGAACATAGTATGAATGTTTGCATTTTATCTGCAACATTTGCTCGCTACCTTGGTATGTCTAGTTCTGAAATAGAAACAATTGGTCTCTGTGGCTTACTACATGATGTAGGTAAAGCAAAAGTACCTGAAGAAATTCTAAATAAACCTGGCAAGTTAGACCCTGATGAAAATAGTATTATGCAAATGCATACTGTTTATGGCAAAGATATTTTAACTGCTGCTGAAAATAAATATCTAATTACTGTTGATGTAGCTCATTCCCACCATGAAAGAGTTGATGGCACAGGTTATCCTCGTAAACTTCAGTCTAGACAAATTCCAGTTTACGCTAAAATAGTAGCGCTTGCAGATGTTTATGATGCAATAACTAGCTGCCGTTGTTATGATGGCAGCAGAACTTCATTAACGGCTCTTAATATCATTTACAATGAAATGGGAACACATTTCGATGCAGAACTAGCACGAGAGTTTATTAAATGTATCGGTATCTATCCCCCAGGCAGTATCGTAGAAATGACCAATGGTGAAGTCGGTATTGTCATTAGTAATGATGACATCCGTAGATTAAAGCCCAGGGTTCTACTACTACTAAATGAATTAAAAGAGCCAAGAAAGCAACGACTGGTCGATTTAACTAAAATAGATTTAGATGCCGAAAGTAAACCTTACGTTATTAAACGAGAACTAATAAATGGCACTTATGGTATTGATATAAAAGACTATTTCAATTTTATAACAAGTAGCTCATTGGCAAAAAATTCCAATAAAAAAGACAGTAATGATATACGAAATGCTACTAGCTCACTCACTAGCTCTAGTGAGGTAACTCAAAATTAAACTATGGTAATCGATTGCTTTTTTTTAGCCGTTCGTGAACACTTTTTTGATAAATAATATGCAAATAATGCTTTATCATTTTAAAGTGCATAACCCAGGCAATCACTCGTAACCAAGGGCTCAACTTTAGCAATGCGATATAAGCATCAATATCATTAACAATTGTGCCATCTGCTAATTGAATATGTAAACTAGTTAATGCTTCCTTCGGGTTGATGCCTGCATGTAATAAAGCATCCTTATTCTCATTGATATCACACCACTCTATTTTATTTTTATCAACCCAATGATTAAGCCACTGCTGATCTCGCCGGCAACTAGGACATATAGCATCGTAATAAATGGTTATCTTGTTCATTTAATAAAACTCAAAATTACTTCTAAAAAAGCTAATGAATATGGAGAAACTTAGGCCTAAGGCCTTTTGTGGCATCCTCTTAAGAAAGTGTGGACAATAGGCTACTAATTTACCAACTCAGTCAATTGAGCAGTTTTTTGCTCTTTTTTCGTTAGAAATTGTCGAACCGATTCACAACTCTTACTTCTCTAAGCTTATGTGAGCAATAAGCCTCTCACTTGCCTTAATAGATGAGCAAGTTCTTGCTCTATTTCTATTTCAAAACCAAACCATGTTTCTTAGGTTTTAAGTAACCAATTGATTTTAAACAAAAATAAATATGTGGCATATGATTTGACTATTCATTGCCTGTGAATTATTGGTCACCTGCACCCGTGGCTAAAGATTTGATTATAGGCCTCCCATAGAGGCCTGCTTTTAACTAACAAGGAATGAAGCTATGCCAACTCCAGCGTATATGAAAATTGAGGGCGAAAAGCAAGGCCTGATTACTGCCGGTACTTTCACTGAAGACTCTGTAGGTAATATCTTCCAAGAAGGCCATGAGGATCACATTTTAGTTCAGGCTTTTCGCCATGATGTGATTTTACCTCGCGACCCTCAAAGTGGGCAGCCAACGGGTCAACGGGTACATCAGCCATTGGTTATTACTAAAGTATTCGACAAGTGTTCACCACTTTTATATAACGCATTAACTAGTGGCGAACGTTTACCAAAATGTCACATTGACTGGTATCGTACTTCTGCTCAAGGTACTCAAGAACATTACTTCACGATTGAAATTGAAGATGCCATTATCGTGGCTATTAATGCTTCAATGCCTAACTGTCAGGATCCAAGCCAGGCACATTTTACTCATTTAGAAGATATCCACTTCACTTATCGTAAAATTAACTGGACTCACGAAGTATGCGGTACTTCAGGTCATGATGACTGGCGAGTACAACGTACTGGCTAATAATCAATTAAACCCTCTTTCTATAGAGGGTTTATCTAATTCTCCCTCTTTCCCCCTTCTCTCTTACTCCTTATTAATAATTTCTCCTGATTAAGGATTATTGCTATACAGCAAAAGTCTTTTGATCTTAACCTCATTAATTAGCTTTACTGCATTGCATAGACTCACCCCTATTATCTATGCCTGACTGACTAATCAGTCACCACAACAAATAACAAACAAGGAGTCATCCATGAAAGCACGTGCAGCTGTTGCCTGGGAAGCTGGCAAGCCCCTTGAGATTGAAACCATTGATATCGCTGGCCCAAAAGAAGGCGAGGTATTGCTGCGAATGGTGGCTACTGGAGTATGTCATACCGATGCTTACACACTTTCTGGTGCTGATCCTGAAGGTCTGTTCCCTGTAGTCTTAGGCCATGAAGGTGGTGCTGTAGTTGAAGAGGTAGGGCCTGGCGTCACTTCATTAAAACCAGGCGACCATGTAATTCCTCTTTATGTGCCTGAGTGCGGTCATTGTAAATTCTGTCAATCAGGCAAAACCAACTTGTGTCAGGCAATTCGAGAAACTCAAGGCCGAGGGGTAATGCCCGATGGCACCAGCCGACTTAGCTGTAATGGTAAAGAGCTATACCATTATATGGGCACCTCAACATTTTCTGAATATACTGTCGTGCCTGAAATTTCAGTGGCCAAAATCAGCAATAAAGCGCCTCTCGATAAAGTTTGCTTATTAGGTTGTGGTATTACGACAGGTATCGGTGCTGTCTTAAATACAGCAAAAGTAGAGCCTGGTTCTACAGTTGCCGTATTTGGCTTAGGGGGTATTGGTTTAAGCGTGATTCAAGGCGCTATTTTAGCCAAAGCTGAACGCATTATTGTGGTTGATATTAATGAAGACAAGTTTGAAATGGCTAAATTACTAGGTGCCACTGACTTCATTAATCCACAAAAATATAACCAGCCTATCCAAGAGGTGATTGTGGAGCTAACCAATGGTGGTGTTGATTACTCTTTTGAGTGTATCGGCAATGTTAACGTTATGCGCTCAGCTCTGGAATGTTGCCATAAAGGTTGGGGAGAGTCCGTTATTATTGGTGTTGCTGGTGCTGGCGAAGAAATAGCAACCAGGCCTTTCCAGTTAGTAACTGGCCGAGTATGGCGCGGAACTGCTTTCGGCGGCGTTAAAGGGCGCAGTCAGTTACCTGGTTATGTTGAACAATATATGCAAGGTGAAATTAAGCTGGATGAGTTCGTTACTCATACTATGGGCTTAGAAGACATCAATGATGCCTTTGATTTAATGCATGAAGGCAAAAGCATTCGTTCCGTTATCCTGTTTTAAGCGTGAGGTGAACTGATGTCTGAACCAAATCAACTGGAAATTATTTCTCAAAACAAGGTACATGGTGGTTGGTTAAAGCGCTATCAACATCATTCTGATGTATTAAATTGCGATATGGTTTTTGCCATATTTTTACCACCTCAAGCGGAAGAGCAGGCTGTACCCGTCTTATACTGGCTGTCAGGCTTAGAGTGCACTGACGAAAACTTTATGCAAAAAGCAGGGGCTCAAAGGCTGGCAGCCGAATTAGGCATGGCCATCGTCTGTCCTGATACCAGCCCAAGAGGTACCAACCTGCCAGGCGAGCACGACAGTTGGGATTTAGGCTCAAGTGCTGGCTTTTATGTAGATGCTACAGAACAGCCCTGGGCAAGCCATTATAAAATGTACAGTTATGTGACCAAAGAACTGCCGGTGCTAATTACTGAGTCATTTCCTGTTACCGACAAAAAAGCGATTAGTGGCCACTCGATGGGTGGGCATGGAGCATTAGTTTGTGCTCTAAAAAACCCTAGAGCCTATACATCAGTCTCAGCATTTGCTCCAATAAGTCATCCAAGTGATTGCCCTTGGGGACAAAAAGCTTTTAGTCATTACCTAGGTGACAACAAAGATAACTGGGCTCAATATGATGCCTGTGATTTAGTTGCCAAATCTAGCAGCCCTATTCCTATTTTGGTTGATCAAGGCAGTGCTGATAAGTTTCTTTCTGAGCAATTAAAACCAGAGTCACTAACCAAAGCATGTAAAGATAATGATTTTTCTCTCACTTTACGCATGCAACCTGGTTATGATCATAGTTACTTTTTCATAGCTAGTTTTATAGAAGATCATCTACATTATCATGGTAAAGCTTTAGGATTACTGTAACAACGAAGCTATTAATAAATACTTACTATCATGCCTAAAGCGTTTTCCCAGCTTTAGGCTATCTTCAGATTTTTTATATTTAAATATATTCTGTAGATCTATAAAAATTAGTTATCAAAAGTTTACAAAGTAAGTGTTTGTAATAAAAGTTTATTTTTTGTAGTAAATTTATCCGGATATTGACGTATAGCTAACTTAGGAATAACGTTACCCCATTCCTAAATAAAGGATAGAGTGGGAACTACAGCATACTTTGTTTTCTGGGAATCTGTAGAAAATATAATAAGAACTTTATTTATAGGAAACATTTGGCTGTAAATCGCTGCCAAAAAATAACAATAGTGACTGGCTACTTTATAGCTGGTGTGAGTAACTTACATAAAAAATAGCCTTGTTGTGGAGTAATAATCATGTCCATAACTAATACATGTACCATTGGTTTTTTAGTTCTAAACAACTTTACCTTAATGTCTCATGCTTCCGCTGTAGAGCCATTACGGATGGCAAATCAGCTGTCAAATCGTACCCTTTACCGCTGGAAAACACTGTCAGTTACAGGTGAACCTGTTACAGCCAGTGACGGAATGACTATAACGCCTGACGATAGCATCGAAACAGCTGAAAAGTTTGACTTAATTGTGATATGCGGCGGTCTGGAAATAAAGCAACAATGCAACAACCGCCGTTTATTGCAGTGGCTACAACGACAAGCACGCCTTAAAACACCCTTGGCTGCTATTTGTACAGGCAGTTATATCTTAGCTAAAGCAGGCTTATTAGATGGCTATCGTTGTACTATTCATTGGGAAAATATGGCCAGCTTTAAAGAAGAGTTTCCTCATATCATGGTGACCAACCATATATACAGTATTGACAGAGACCGACTGACCTGTAGCGGTGGCACAGCACCTCTGGATATGATGTTAAACGTCATTGCCAATGTGCATGGTAGAGAGCTGAGTGCATCCATATCAGAAATGTTTGTTCATGACCGGGTACGTAATGAGGTTGAGCAACAACGCATTCCGTTACGCCATACACTGGGGATCAGCCAGCCTAAGCTGGTGGAGATTGTTGCTTTAATGGAAGCTAACTTAGAAGAAACTATTAGTTTGGATGATCTCGCTAGCTATGTAGGCTTATCAAGGCGTCAACTAGAGCGTTTATTTTTAAAATACCTAGACTGTTCTCCATCCAGATACTATCTAAAACTAAGGTTACAAAGAGCCAGACAGCTACTGCAGCAAACTAACCTATCAATCATAGAAATCGCTGCTGCTTGTGGTTTTATTTCTACACCACATTTTAGTAAGCGTTATCGTGATTGCTTTGGTATTCCTCCCAGAGATGAGCGACTGGGCTTACAAGTAAAAGTTCACCCTATAGCCATGGCAAGTTAAAAATAAAAGTGTTCAGGCAAGTAAAAACCATTATTCTGATCTTTGTAAAAAGAGGATGATAATGGTTTTTACTGAATTTTATCTACACTTAACCCTACAGTTATAGCACCAATTGCTTTATCTTGATCCATTACAGGAACTGATACCTGAATCAAATAGGCTTGAACACTTTCATCAAATTCAACATTTCCTATATATACATCACCTTTACCTTGATTAAAACTGTAAGTAAATTTCTCCTCATCCCCCTGCCAGTAGTCAGTTGTCTTATTTGTCATTGCAATATTTTCCCCCTTACTTCCCATTAAAAAAAGCTCAGCATAATATGGCTTAGATTTTTCAAGCTCTAATAAACGTTTAGCAGCCTTGTTTTGCATCAAATCTGTCATGAAACGACTTAGATTTTTAGCATGTTTCCATTCTTTATCTCGCTCTTTAATTACCACTAGTGTAAGCCCTTTTTTATTATGTTCTTTCACAAACTCAACTATATCAGGGTCTTTCCCCCACTCTTGTAATGAGTCCACAATTCTTTCTACAGAATTTATAGGAGCTTCCTCTGCATAGACACTAAAACTTAATACCCCTATCATAAAAACGATTGATTTTATTTTAACAATCATGAACTATCTCCTTCCCAGTTACATCTCATTATTATTTTAGTCTGATTGACTTAAGGAAACTCAGAAATTCAAGTTAATTTTTAAATATTACTAATAAAGAAAACATACCAAGAGGATTACAACTTTATTAGTAATACTTCATTTAAAACACAATCCTTGCAGCACTAATTTTAAAGTACTTTTGTACCAAACCCAGAAGCCAAATGTATATACATAACTTGCAATTTTATTAAGGTGACAAATTCACAGCAAGCCAGACAAATCTTTATTAATCTTGCAATTTCAAAAATATTTTTTAGAAGCCAGTCACATATATTATACTTAAGTCGTATTATATATTTTCGCTAACTACACATAAGTATAATTACCAATCAAAGTGAGTTAATGCGCACTCTCGCCATTTAATTTATTTTTAAGCTATTACCAACTTTCATAAAAAAACAGAATATAAAACAAGAAACTACCTAATATAACTATTACTTTAAGCATATCCGTAAAAACCCTAATTCAATTTATAACCAATTGCTGGTTAGTATCTAGTACAAGCGAAGTATGAACATTGCTAGCAAATACTCTGTTGCTACTCCTAGCTATAAACTAATTAGCTGCAATGTTTAAAAGCAGTATCGCTTTTGGTTGTCTAGCTAGAAAGGTGGTAGCATCTATAGAAAAGATGGCTGCTTAGTCTATACCCTTAGTGGGTATAAAACTGGTATTACTACAAATACACTATTGAAAATAGTAGTAATGCCAACAAAAACAATGGACCTAAGATATGACCCCTTGGAAAGTAGACCAGCAAGTACTAAATACAACTCCTGATGATCTTGTTTATCTCAGTAACCCTGACCCTGTGGTGTATCACAACCTACTTGATATGTCAGCTGCATTTGCAAACCGTGCCATAAAAAAAATGATGACAAACGAAAAAGAAACGGTTGTATTAGATAAAGCCTACAGCAAATAGCTTGATTATAAGTAAACACTTACGGGAACTCTCTTCAGTTTTTGTGCATGCCGCCCAATTAGAAGTTTTGATTAGACAATAAAAGCCTTTACTATCAGCTATATTGCAAAACTTCTTTTATATTTAAGGTTTAATTTATTCAGAATATCATTTAATATACGACACAAGCGGGTGGAGAAGGGTTAATAAAATACCATTACGGGAATAACCCTCGCTGTCCCTGACGCCCGCTTTCTAGATAATTAGCCAAGCACTAATCACGATTTATTTTTTATTAAAATCAGCTTAAATTATCCATGTATTTTTTATACTTATGAAATAACCTTCATGGATATATTTTTGTCTATTGCTCTGCGATATTTAATATATTCACCTTTGAAAGTATTCAAACAATCAAGAACCGTCTACTGTAAACCTGTCTATCAATATCAAATATTCCTTATCTCTCCATAATTTATTCAAGCATTCCGAAGTAACCACAAAGCCTAAAAGCCTTGGAATTGGGCCGCTGTAGCCTGCTGAGTTAGTGACGGTTTTGCACATAGCTCTGTCGCTTTCAATGGAAAGTTTCGTTTAATCCTGGTGCTAGACTGGCCAGAAGTTCAAGGAATCTATATCCACCATGCGTGTTGGGTATGAAAATGTTAACAAAAATAAGCCATTACTAATTAGAAGGTAAACAGTATGACATCCAGCGAGCTGCATGATACCTCAATTGTGATAGACGGTTTAATTATTGCCAAGTGGGGCCGTGAGCTGTTTGAGGATATGCGCCGAGGGGGCCTAACCGCAGCTAACTGTACCGTGTCCGTTTGGGAAGGATTTCAAAACACGGTTAACAACATTTCTGAATTTCACCAGTTTTTTGAAGATCACAGCGATCTAATAATGCAAGTAAGAACCACCAAGGACATCTTACGGGCAAAAGAACTTAACAAAACCGGTATTATCTTAGGCTTTCAAAATGCACACGCCTTTGAAGACAAACTTGGCTACATTCAAGTGTTTAAAGAACTGGGTGTTGGCATCGTGCAAATGGCTTACAACACCCAAAACCTGATTGGCACCGGCTGTTATGAAAGCGACCGTGGCTTATCTGACTTCGGCCGCGAAGTAGTCGCTGAAATGAACCGGGTAGGTATCATGTGCGACCTTTCTCATGTAGGCGCCAAAACCTCTATGGATGTTATTGAAGCATCAACCAAACCTGTTTGTTATTCCCATTGTTTACCCGCCGGCCTTAAAGAACACCCCCGAAATAAATCCGATGAAGACTTAAAATTTATTGCTGATCGTGGCGGTTTTATTGGTGTAACCATGTTTACCCCATTCTTAAAACAGGGGGTAAACGCCACTGTTGATGATTACATTGAAGCAATTGACTACATCATCAATATTGTTGGTGAAGACTGTGTAGGCATTGGTACCGACTTTACCCAAGGTCATGATAAAGCCTTCTTCGACTGGCTCACTCATGATAAGGGTTATGCCCGCTCTCTAACTAATTTCGGCAAGATTGTTAACCCTGCTGGTTTCCGCACTATTGGTGAGTTTCCCAACCTGACTGATGCCATGATGAGAAGAGGTTGGTCTGAACACAAAATTCGTAAAGTAATGGGTGAAAACTGGTTACGCACTTTAAAAGCCGTATGGGGAGAATAATAATGGGTCATAGAGCACCTGAAGTACCAATTAATGTTGATGCAGAAACTGGGGTTTGGACTACCGATGCACTCCCCATGTTATATGTACCACGCCATTTTTTTATGAATAACCACACGGTTATTGAAGATGCGTTAGGTGCCGATAAGTACGCCGAGATTCTTTATCAAGCCGGCTATAAATCTGCCTATTATTGGTGCCAACAAGAAGCTAAAGAACACGATATATTTGGTGTAGAAGTTTTTGAGCACTACATGCGCAGGCTTTCTCAACGTGGCTGGGGTATTTTTTCAATTGAAGATATTGATTTAGAGAAAGGCTATGCCAAAGTGCGTTTAGATCATTCTGCTTTTGTTTATCACTATGGAAAAGTAAACCGTAAATTAGAATATATGTTTACTGGCTGGTTTGCCGGGGCTATGGATCAAATTGTAGAACGCTTGGGTTATTCTCTTACTACCCATGCAGAACAATTACAAAGTGAAGCAGAAGAAGGCTGTGATCATGGCATATTTGAAGTAAAAGCTATAAATGAAGGTGGCACAACCCATCATTAATATCAGTACATTTCTATGAGCTGGGCTATTTACCCCCAGCCACTAATAAAAACACCCAAAAATTTATTTGATAAATAAAAAATAAGGGTGAAAACAAACAATAGTCGAGGGATATTTAAAAATAGCATTTTAAATATCCCTTTGTGTTAGCCAGTGACTAATAATGAGGGATAACGATGGCTCAGTACGACGCAATATTTCAGCCATTGACCATCAATAAGACGACGATTCGTAATCGTGTTGTCAGTACTGCCCATGCAGAGGTTTATGCCACTGATGGAGGGATGACAACTGAACGCTATGTGAAGTATTACGAAGAGAAAGCAAAAGGTGGTGTAGGGCTTTGTATTTGTGGTGGCTCCAGTGTTGTGTCCATCGATAGCCCACAAGACTGGTGGAAATCCGTTAATTTATCCACTGATCGGATTATTCCTCATTTTCAAAATCTTGCTGATGCGGTGCATAAACATGGCGGCAAGATTATGATTCAAATTACCCATATGGGACGCCGCTCTCGCTGGGATGGCGGTCACTGGTCAACCCTTGTTAGTCCCAGTGGAATTCGCGAGCCTGTGCACCGCGCCACCTGTAAAACGATCGAACCAGAAGAGATTGAGCGCATTATTAAAGACTACGCCCAAGCTGCTCGCCGTGCCAAAGAAGGTGGTTTAGACGGGGTAGAAATTTCAGCGGTACACCAGCATTTAATCGACCAATTTTGGAGTCCTCGGGTTAACAAACGCACCGATGAATGGGGTGGAAGTTTCGAAAACCGAATGCGTTTTGGTTTAGAAGTGACTAAAGCTATTCGTGAAGAAGTAGGGCCAGATTTTGTAGTAGGTATGCGTATTTGTGGTGATGAGTTTCATCCAGACGGCTTAAACCACGATGATATGAAGCAAATCGCCAAATATTACAATGACACCGGTATGATCGACTTCTTTGGTGTGATTGGTTCTGGTTGTGATACTCATAATACCTTAGCCAATGTTATTCCTAATATGAGCTACCCACCTGAGCCCTTCCTGCATTTAGCTGCAGGTATTAAAGAAGTGGTGGAAGTACCTGTTATTCATGCGCAAAACATTAAAGACCCCAATCAGGCACAGCGAATTTTAGAAGAAGGTTATGTCGACTTTGTGGGGATGACTCGTGCGCATATTGCTGACCCGCATTTAATTACCAAAATTAAAATGAATCAGGTAGACCAGATTCGTCAGTGCGTAGGAGCAAACTACTGTATCGACCGCCAGTACCAAGGGCTAGATGTGTTGTGTATTCAAAACGCGGCTACATCACGCGAAAGCACCATGCCCCATATTATCGAAAAAACTGAAGGCACTATTCGCAAAGTAGTTGTGGTCGGTGGCGGTCCTGCTGGTATGGAAGCTGCTCGCGTTGCAGCCGAACGCGGCCATCAAGTAACTCTATTTGAAAAAGCTGACGAACTTGGCGGGCAAATTACTACTGCCGCCAAAGCACCACAACGGGATCAAATCGCTGGTATTACTCGCTGGTTTGTTTTGGAATTAGAACGTTTAGGCGTTGATGTACGACTCAACACAGAAGCCAATACCGATGCCATTTTAGATATAAAACCAGACATTATTATCCTGGCGGTTGGTGGCACCCCTTTCCTAGAGCAAGTACCCGAATGGGGTGCAGAAAAAGGCTTGGTTGTCAGCAGCTGGGATATTCTTAACGGCACTGTTGAGCCAGGTAAAAATGTTTTGGTATATGACACTATTTGTGAATTTAGCGGTATGTCAGTTGCCGACTATTTAGCATCAAAAGGTTCATTAGTTGAAATTGTCACAGATGATATCAAGCCAGGTGCAGCGGTAGGCGGTACAACCTTCCCTACTTATTATCGCAGTTTATATGAAAAAGAAGTCGTATTTACGTCTGACTTTATTCTGGAAAAGGTTTATCAAGAAGGCGATAAAAAAATCGCTGTGTTAGAAAATGAGTATACTGGTCAAAAAGAAGAACGGGTTGTTGATCAAATCGTTGTAGAAAATGGTATCCGCCCTGATGAAAAACTCTATTACGAATTAAAAGCGGATTCACGCAATAAAGGCCAAATTGATATCGAAGCTTTATATGATGCCAAACCACAGCCTGCCCTATCAGAAACAGGTGACGGTTATTTACTGTATCGAATTGGTGATTGTGTATCGCAGCGGAATACGCATGCTGCAATTTACGATGCATTGCGATTATGTAAGGATTTTTAGCTTTTTTATTAGGAGGTATAAACCAATTCTGTTTGTTACACCAAGTTTCTGTACTGTTTGCCCCCTCTCCCTCTGGGAGAGAGGGCTGGGGTGAGGGCGAAATGTTAATTAACAAACTAGCCTTTCAGGCTAGTCCCCTCATCCTAACCTTCTCCCCGCAGGGGAGAAGGGACTTGGTTTGGGGTACTTCTGCTACAGAGAGCAAGAGGTAACAACCTCCAAAAATAAAAACCAATATACAGCCAAAGTGAGTTAATTCACAAATGGTATATCCACAGCGAAGGATATAAGTAAATGTTTCTTGATTGGATACTACCTGTTTTACTCTGTGCAGCCATTTTACTTGCTGTAATTGGTGCGGTTAAACGCATTAATTTATGGCGCCAGGGGCAGCCTGATAGAGTCAATATACTGCATGGTTTAATGCAGATTCCTAAGCGCTATATGGTGGATTTACACCATGTGGTCGCGCGGGATAAATACATTGCTAATACCCACGTTGCAACTGCAGGTGGGTTTGTGGCAGCGAGTGTATTAATTATTCTGGTTTATGTGTTTGGCTTTAATAATCGCATTTTAGTGTGGGGATTATTAGCGGCTTTAACAGCTATGCTGGTCGGCGCTTTTTTTGTTTATAAACGCCGCAAGAACCCTCCTGCCAGGCTTTCAAAAGGGCCTTGGATGCGCTTACCCAAAAGTCTGTTCACTTTTGCTATCACCTTTATTTTAATGTCACTGCCCGCTGCTGGAATTTTGCCAGAAAATTTTGGTGGCTGGCTGTTAGCCACTATTTTATTAGCGGGTGTAGTGTATGGGGTTGCTGAAATGTTTTTTGGCATGACCTGGGGTGGACCAATGAAGCACGCGTTTGCAGGCGCTTTACACCTAGCCTTTCACCGTCGTGCCGAACGGTTTGGTGGTGGTCGCTCCACAGCTTTAAAGCCAGTTCAGCTTGAAGAAAATAAATTAGGTGTCGAACAACCAGCAGATTTTAAATGGAATCAGCTATTGGGTTTTGATGCCTGCGTGCAATGTGGCCGTTGTGAAGCCATGTGTCCTGCTTTTGCTGCTGGCCAACCGCTTAACCCCAAAAAGTTGATTCAGGATATGGTGGTTGGTTTAGCGGGTGGCACTGATGCTAAATATGCGGGTAGTCCTTATCCTGGTATTGAGGTTGGAAAACATCAAGGGGCTCCGTTACAACCCATTGTTAATGGTTTGGTTGAAGCAGATACATTATGGTCCTGCACCACCTGTCGTGCTTGTGTAGAAGAGTGCCCAATGATGATTGAGCATGTAGATGCTATTGTGGATATGCGCCGCTTTTTAACATTAGAGCAAGGCCAAACCCCAGAAAAAGGCGTCGAAGTCATCGAAAACCTGATTGCCACTGATAACCCTAATGGCTTTGACCCAGGCCACCGAGTTAACTGGGCCACTGATCTTAACTTACCGTTAATGGCTGATGTACAGGAAGCTGATGTCTTATTCTGGATTGGCGATGGCGCCTATGATATGCGTACCCAACGCACCTTACGTGCCGTAGTTAAATTACTACGCGCCGCAAAAGTTGACTTCGCTATTTTAGGTAATGAAGAACGAGACAGTGGTGATGTCGCAAGACGGTTAGGTGATGAAGCAACATTCCAGGCTTTGGCCAAACATAATATTGCGACGCTAAAAAAATATCAGTTTAAGCAGATAGTAACGGCTGATCCACACTCTTATCACTGCTTGAAAAATGAATATAAAGATTTTGGAGCTGATTTCGAGGTTTATCATCACACCACATTTTTAGCAGAGCAAGCCAAGCAAGGTACCCTAAAACTCGGCGAACTCAATTTAGGCACCGTCACTTATCATGACCCCTGTTATTTGGGCCGCTATAACGGTGAATATGAAGCGCCACGGGAATTATTAAAAGCACTTGGCCTGGAAGTAACCGAAATGGAGCGCTCAGGTTTTCGTTCCCGTTGCTGTGGTGGTGGCGGTGCAGCACCAATTACGGATATCCCTGGAAAACAACGGATTCCCGATATGCGGATGGAAGATGTTAAAGCTACCAATGCCGACGTAGTTGCGGTGGCATGCCCGCAATGTGCATTAATGTTGGAAGGGGTGGTAGAACCTCGCCCAGAAGTGCGGGATATCGCTGAAATGCTGGCCGAAGCAGTGGAAACAATTCATTGATACATATGCACCCTTGCCCAAAGAGGCTGTTGCAATAAGGTATGACACAACCCAACCTCCCCCTTTGAAAAAGGGGGATTGAGGGGGATTTCATGAAGGCTACTCAAAATCCCCCCTGGCCCCCCTTTTTCAAAGGGGGGAAGTAGATTATGCGACAGTTTCAAAGGGAGAGGGAGCTAAAAGCAGTTATTGAAACACCCTTTAAAGGGGGTAATTTATGAGTAATATAATACGACGAGACCCGCGTATTGAACGCATTATTCGAAATCGCCTGCACCCAATGCATGCTAATTTTGCGACTGGACTAGTACGTGGCCCTACAGGATTAATTCGGAAAAACCCTCATCAGGTCGGCTTTATTGGTCCTAATGGAATAAAACGTATTGATCGCAGTGCCACTGGTGTTTCTGCCGCTCAATTTGCTAGCCGCAGTCAAACTAAAGGTGCAGAACAACAAGAAGTGCGTAAGCCATTTGTTGTTGAAGAGCCTGCATTTTATATTACCGTTGTTTTAGATTTAGTCGGTGGCCGCTTAACCAGTCATGATAAAGATATACTCGGCCAGGCCCATTTATTAGCTACCGAATCTGATGAAACTGCGTCTAATGAAAAAGGTGCTGTACTTGCTATTGCTTTTGGTGAGCTAAAAGACGACAGTCTGAAATTTGCAGGTATTGATCGCCTATTACATTTTGCTGACGAAGAATTCCAACTATTTAACCCCGAATTAAAATTAACAGCTTTAACCGCTGTTGAAGTTAGTTATCAACCTAAACATTGGTTATTGCCTGATAGCATTCATGGTGGAGGCGACTTAGGTCGGCGCTTAGCTGCTCGGTTAAATGAGCGCCCTGCTACTCAAGTTTGGAAATTTGAGCAAGATAAAATCACTTGTCGTGCAAGTGGTGGCACTCAAGATATCGAGCGATCAATTCCAAGAATTATGCTGCTGGCTGAAGAAGTCGCCTACCCAGTAATGGAAACTGAGCACCAGGCAACGCCTCTCGAATTACCAGAGATTCCAGCAGTACTTACACAAATGGAAGACCTGGGTCAACAAGCGGTAGACCCAAGTGAAATTCCATTAGGTGAAGCGGAGTTTATTCTTTCTGGTGGTAATGGAGTGACTGACTGGGAGCTATTCCATCAAGCCTCGACCACATTAGGTGCTACAGAAGGTGCAAGCCGTGTAGCTGTAGATAATGGTGATATGCCAAGGTTCCGTCAGGTAGGTGCTACTGGAACTTGGGTTAGCGCACGGGTTTATATTGCCGTGGGTATTTCTGGCGCTATTCAACACTTGCAGGGTATTGGTCAATGCGAAAAAGTGATTGCCATTAACCTAGATAAAGACTGCGATATGATTAAACGAGCTGATTTAAGTATTATTGCTGATAGCTCCGCAGTGCTTGAAGAATTAATTAAGCTGGTTGATGCCAGTAAGCAAGAGGCTACCGCCAATGCAGCCTAATACCCAACAAAAATCTAATAGTAGTCATATTGCTAAAATCACAACGTTGGTTTCCATTGGTTTGCACCCAAAATCACAGCGAGGCCGTAGAGCTGATCAGGATGCAAAAGCTCTGGAATTAGCGTTAAATTTAGCCCCAGAGCAGTTGGAAGTACTCCATGCGGGCAACCCTAAAGAGTCTGTATTGCGCCAGTACTTAGGGATGGGGGTAGATCAATTAACCGTATTGGATCAGCCCCATGAAGCAGATGCTATCCCAGCTCTGATTGACTATTTAACTGAAAATCATGCTGATATTATTTTCACTGGTATTAAAGCTGAGCAAGGTGAATCATCTGGTATGACGCCCTATCTCATTGCCGAACAGCTTAAATTACCCATAGTGCCCAATATTGCAGCGATAAAAAGTATCAATGGTCGTACAGCGGAGATACTACAAGCGCTACCTAGAGGACAACGCCGCTTAATTAAAGTACAAATGCCTTTTGTCGCCAGTATCGATACTGCTGCAGCTGCTCCTCGTCAAAGTGCTTTTGGAAAAGCTAAAAGGGGAGCCATCAATGACGTAGATGCCATCATTAACATTGATGAGGTCCGCGCCAGTTGGAATGCACAACCCGCTAAAAAGCGCCCCAAACGGTTAAAAGTCATGAAAGCCAAAACCGCTGCCGACCGTTTTAAAGCAGCCACTGCCAGTAGTAAAAACGAAGGTGGTAGTGTAATAGAAAACAAATCACCGGCCGAAGCAGCCAAAGCAATTTATGATTTATTAGTGGCAGAGAAGGTAGTTAAGTAATTATTTATTTTTAAGATCCAAATACATCTTATTCAACAAGTGATACTCCTGGGTCATTCTTTTAATTTTTTGAATGGCCTCTTCATAGGCTTCCTTATAATGTCCATCCATGGAAGTACCAGTTACCGCTGTTTGCTTTAATTTTTGTAATAAAGCATTTTTTTCATTCTTTAGCTGTTGAATTTCCTGCTCTTTTCTGCTCATATCCATGGAGTAACGCTCAAAAAGCTGAGCAAGCGCATCGTTGGCCGCTTGATCTTCTTCAACCTCTTCAACAGGAATACCTTTTTCTAGCTTGTTGTTTTTTTCTTCAAGCTTTTCAATTTCCTCTTTATAGTCCAAAATTTCACGCCTCAACTGCTTTATCAGCTTTTGAGATTGTTCCAACAGCTCTTCTAATTCCTTTTGATATATATCATCCTCGCCCTCTCCTAGTTTATCCTTTTTCAGTTTTCCAATCATAGCTTCATTTAATTTAATAATATGTTCTAGATTAGAGATTTGATCCTGATAGCTATTGATCTTTTGATTGGACTGTTGGATTGCCAGCTCTGCATAGGCATTTTCAAGCCCTTCTCCCTGCTCCACTGACTCAGTTTTAGCAGACTGTTCACTAGCTGCTGTAGGAATCTCTATTACTTCTGCTTCTGGCGCTATTGACTTGAAATAATGGATTATTTTTTGATTCAACCGCTCTTGATATTCGGCTTTTTCTAATCTGCCACGAATTGTTTCTAACTCATAATGAATCAAAGATTTACGCAAGCAAATTACATCAGTAATAGACAATTGATTCGCGTTAAAACACGCTAGCTGAACCTTATCAAACTGCTTTTCATATTCAATAAGCATTTCCAGCTGTTCTTTCAGATAGACTTCATAAGTAGGCGCCTTAATACTTAAGGCTTTTTGAAAACCTTTTTGTAACTTCTCAAATAAACTGTTATATCCCTTAGATGACTCCTTATCTCTATCTTCAGGTTCTTTATGTTTTAACGCAGCGGTTTCAATGGTTAATACCTGTTTTCTAAGTGAGTTAATCTGTCGCTTATTAATAGGGTCAATCAACCACTCCTGAGGTACCGTTTCACCACTTTCATCAAGCTCCTCTTGCATATCATCCAAAATTGCTTGTAATGAGCTAATGACTTTGCGGTTATCAAAAAGCTTTTTTTTGATAATGGAAATCCGGTGTTGTTTAATAAGCAACCAAACCAGAACGACTGCAAGTAAGCTTGCAAGAACAGCGTAATTGGCTAATACAACTAAAACAAGCCGATCTGTCATTAGTTACAACCTAAACCACTGTAACAGCTATAGAACCTTTCAAGGGCTATACGTTTAGTGTAGTGGGTTTTTAGGCTCTATCAGCCTCAAAGGGCAATGTATACCCTTCACGAATGATTTTTATGCTTTGTTGTGACTACCAAGGATGGTGGGAATGCAGTTTATGCAGGAGCAATTAACTGCCTTCACACCTCACCCCAATCACCTATTATTTATAGGCTCATGGGGCTTCACTGCTCGACGGCCACCCCTAAAAACCCTACGTTTTGGGTATATAAGCAGCTATTAAGAAATGAAATTACTAAACTACAAACTATATAAAGTAGCGATAAAACAAACACCTACTGTTTCCTGACCCCCAAGCTTCTCACCCTACAAGTACTAACATGCAAAGACGATCAAAAACCAGTCAATAACCCACTATTCGTCAAGCATTAATACGACGAGTGGAAATATTTCGAGACAAGTGGCACAAAGTGACAAATAAAAGAAAGTTATAATGCAGTCAGTTTATATAAACGCGTTGACTATTTAACATGCAACGTAATGTGTACATAACTGGTGCGTAACTTTTTTACTAAAGGCTTCATATTAAGTACTTTCTCCCCCTTAGGGGGCAAAGTTACTTCCCCCCTTTGAAAAAGGGGGGCTAGGGGGGATTTTATTTGATCATAAGTAGACGGTCAGCTTGTTTAAAGTACTTTGAATTGGCTGAATGAAATCCCCCTCAATCCCCCTTTTTCAAAGGGGGAGGTTAGATTGTGCCATTATTTCAATCCTCTTTCCCTCCGAGGTCACTAGCTACTACTTAGTGACCGGTAGCTTATAAAAGTGTTAACCGGGGCAGGAAAACGGTGGAAAAAGTTAGATAAGGGGTCGTTTAAAACGTGATCAAAAAAACAACAGGTTTTACCTTAATTGAGTTAATGGTAACCATTGCCGTGTTAGCCATTATCGCGGGTATTGGCATACCTTCAATGAGTAATTTCATTGACAACAACCGTATGAACTCAGCAAAGGACCGATTAGCCGCCGCTATTAGTCTTGCCCGCTCCGATGCCATCACCAACAACACCATAACCTTTATTTGTGGCTTGAAAACAGCAGACGCTAGTGAATGCAGCGACACAGGTGAATGGAAATTCGGCTGGATGGTATTTTCAGATAAGAATGGCAACAATAAATACGACAAAAAGACTGATAAAGATGAAGGAGAGCTCGTTAGAGTAGATCGGTTATCCGACAACAGCATTCAATACGCTATTCATCAAGAAGCAGCAGCAAAAACAGTCAAAGCCATTTATTATCGCCCTAATGGACTGGCTGGTGCAAAAATAGGAAGTGATAGTGCTTTATTAGCCAAGTCACTCACTATTTCCATTTGTAAAAGCAGTTTTAAAACCGCCCTGTCACTAGGCATGATCGGCTCTGCCATGACTAAAAAAGATCAAGCAAAAGATTGCGTCGAAGAGAAAAAGAACTAATGAATAAAAAACTAAAATTTTCCCAGCAAGGGGTTGGGATGATTGAAGTGCTAATCACACTGCTAGTGATGACCATTGGTTTATTAGGCATTGCCGGTTTAATGCTATACGGCATTAAAACCAGTCACTCTAATTATTTCCGCACCCAAGCGATGATGGCCACTCAAGACTTAATTGGTCGTATGCGAGCTAATACCCAAGGTGTTTGGGATGGTAATTATGAACTTAAAAAAACGACAACAGTTTCAGATAAAACAGATACATGTTCAGGAGAAGATAAAAGTTGCACCCCTGCTCAGTTAGCTAAATGGGATTTAGCTCAATGGTCAGGCTTGGTAGGTATGGCAAATGGACAAAGAGGCATTTCAACCATTGGCTTACCGAATGCCAGTGCCACTGTTGCAAAAGACGATAAAGACAAGGGTAGATATACGATTACTGTTACCTGGAAAGATATTCAGGCAAAAGAAGGTGGTGAGCCAGATAAATATGAAACAATCGTGGATTTTTGTCGAAATACTGTAAAAGACGATAAACATAACAGCTGCATTTAAGAGCATTAAATAATGAGATATACGTTTACCAAGCAACAGGGCTTTACCCTGATAGAGTTAATGATTGCATTAACTCTAGGATTGTTTTTAAGTGGTGCAGCACTAATGATGTATGTTGCTAATAAAAATACCTATGGCACCATCGTAGATAATAGTCACCTACAGGAAAATGCCCGTTATGCACAAAAATTTATTCAAGAAAGCATCATGCGAGCAGGCTGGAGAGTAATTACAGCTAGTGGAGAAATAGAAACTTTTACACCAGGTACAGCAGCAGATTTAAAAGACCCAGGTTGGAAAGTAGATCAATTTATTACGGCCATTAATAATCATAAAGGTGGTAGCGGTGAAGAACCTATAGAAGATAGTGATATTCTCTTTACTCGCTATTATGGCAGCTCAACTGATCAAACAATGCAAGACTGTTCAGGTACTGCACATGCAAATAGCCAAGTAGTAACTGAAATACTTTTTGTAAATAAAAAGTTTGAATTAAAGTGCCGTATTGTGGTTGATAATGCCATTGAAAAAACTATCACGTTAATCAGTGGCGTAGAAAATTTACAGCTGTTATTTGGCGCCGATACTGATAAAAGCCAAGACTACATTGCCAATAGTTATATGAACGCGGCCGATGTAACCAGTAAAAAACTATGGGAAAAAATTGTGTCTGTACGCATTGGCTTATTAGTTACATCGGGTATATTTAGCAGTAACGCTAATAATAAGGACAAAGAAGGTAAAAAAAATAAATACACGATTTTTGATCAAGCAAATATAGCTATAAGCGATTCAAAGCTTTATGGCCAAGTATTCAATAGTACTGTTTCTGTTCGCAACCCACTTCGATAAGACACCCAATATGAAAAAGCAAAACAAACAACAAGGGGTGGCGCTAGTATATTGTCTGATAATTATGCTAGTGCTAACCATTATAGGCGTAAGTATTACCAGTACCTTAACCAGCAGTACTAAATTAATTGCCAATCAACAAGATAATCAAATAGCATTAGAAGCAGCAGAAGTTGCCTTAATGGATGCAGAACAGTGGTTATTCAGTAAAGATAATCCAGAACACTCACCCATAGGAACTGAACAGACTGATGATTTAAAAGTATGGCTTAGAGATAATAAAAACACTCTTTGGAAAAAAGAAGAGTACTGGGAAAAAGCTAAAGAAATAACAAACTACACTACAATGAACGACGATCAAGGAAAGCCAAAATACATAATAGAATATTATGGTAATAACAGTAGTAGTAGTGCTGCGCCGGGTGATTCGAAATCTCGTGGTCAACCAAAAGTATTTTATCGAGTATCCGCTATGGGAAATGGCCCAGGAAAAAGTACCGCTTATTTACAAACGATTATCATGAAAAATGTAGAATAAGGTATTATGTTGTAGCTATGAGTAAAATTAATTTTAAAATAACGCTTATATCTTCTATTGTTTCTGCCTCTGTGCTTCAAACTTCATTAAGTTGGGGAGCAAGCTTAGATATAGCCAATAAACCATTATTTATTTCAGCATCCGAAGCGCCCCTTGTAATGATGGTAATGGGGCGTGACCACAAACTTTATTATGAAGCTTATAATGATGCCAGTGATCTAAATAACGATGGTAACTTAGATACTACCTATAAACCCAATGAAATGGACTACTTTGGTTATTTTAATTCCAGTCTTTGCTATGATTACAATCAAGATGAAGAAAGATTTGAACCTGTTGCTACAACTGTAACTAAAAATAGAAATGGAATAGAATACAAAAAAACTTGTGACAACAATAAATGGAGCGGTGATTTTTTAAATTATTTAACAACTTCCAGAATTGATGCCTTGCGAAAAGTGTTATATGGGGGGTACCGCTCAGTTGATGAATATGAACTTACAGTACTAAGAAGAAGCTACATACCACAAGACGCTCATAGTTGGGGTAAAGAGTATACCAGCGAAAACCATGATGGTTATCATATTAATGACTACTCCCCTTTACCAACTCCTCCTGCAAATACAAAGCACTTATTTGCCAATACTTCTTTGATTGATTATACAAGGTCTGCAAGACGTGACACTTTAAGGCTAACGCCTGTAGAGCCAGCGATTGGTGGAAGTGTCAGTTTACCTCTTTTACGTGTCGTGCCTAGTACTGATATTCGTATTTGGGAGTGGGTATCAAAAGAAAGGCCCGTGGCAGATACAGACACATCAGTTAAAGATCCAAATAAACCTTACTATAGAAATGGGAGATTAGCAGGTTACCATAATAAAACATTTGGACAGCAAGGTGGTACAGTTATAACTGGCCCAACTGCAAATAATATTTACGATTTTGCAGTACAAGTGAAGGTATGTGATAAGGCCTTCCCCTCTGAAGATTGTAAAATATATGCTGGAAATAGAAAGGATGAAGATGACAACTTAGTATCTGTTTATAAACCAGTGGGGGTATTACAGGAGTACGGCGAAAATGAAAAAATGCGTTTTGGTTTGTTTTCTGGCTCATATAATAAAAATACATCTGGTGGTGTATTAAGAAAAGCTATCCGGAATTTTAAAGATGAAGTGGACCTTAGTACAGGAATTTTTACAAATATAAATGGTATTGTTAGTACTATTGACAAGTTTAGAGTTTTTGGCTTAGGTGGGGCGAGAGATTATTACACAAAAGAAGATAATGGTTATCGTTGTAAAGAAGATAAAACCATCTATAGAAAAGATCATAATGGAAATTATATAAAAGATATAAATGGAAGAAAAATAATCGAAGAGTACAATTATTATGGAGACTTTTTTAATACTTATAATAATGAGCTACGGCCATTACAAGATGGTAAGTGTGTAGACTGGGGTAACCCAATTGCAGAAATGATGTATGAAGTTGTCCGCTATTTTTCAAACACAGGAAATCCTTCTCCAGCCTTTACCTTTAACAATAATGGAAGTATTGACGAAGCTTTAGGTTTAAATATTGCGCTATGGAATCAACCTTATAAAACTGCTGGTAATAGGGCTGGCTACAATGTGTGTGCTAAACCAGTACAGTTGGTGATTAGTGATATAAACCCATCCTACGATTCTGACCAAATTCCTAGTTCGATATTTAGCAATAATATTGTTACAGCAACCAACGATCTTATTGGGTTTAATGTTAATGCTTTAGCACAAGATATATGGGATAAGGAAAGAGAAAACTTACCTTCATCTAATGTTTTTATAGGACAATCAGCTTTAAGAAATGCTGCAGATGAAAGTACAGATCCACTTGATTTAACTATAGAAGAAGGTAACAAGAAGCCAGTCGTACATTATAATGGTGCCCCAACAGCCAAGCCTATCTCTTCTTTTGGTAATATTAGAGGACTAGCACCGGAAGACCCTAATAGACAAGGAAGTTACCTTTCAGCTGCAGTAGCACTCTATGGAAGAAGCAATAAAATCAGTTCTGGAAGGTATATGATTCAAGAAGGGGTTGATGGCCCCAATAACCTAGAAAACACAGGAGAGGAAATGCTAACTTATTCGGTAGCATTGGCTTCTCCTCTCCCCAAAATTAAAATACCAGTTGGCGGTAGTACGGTTACGTTAGTACCTTTTGCTAAAACAGCTAATGGCACCTTTGGGGAACACAAACCTACCAACCAAATTGTTGATTTCTATGTAGAAGAAATTAACAAAGATGATAATTCGGGTTCTTTCAGAATTAATTTTGAAGATGTGGAACAAGGTAATGACCATGACATGGATGCAATCGTGCGGTACGAATACCAAGTTTTGGGTGGTAATAGAGTAGAAATTACCTTGCGCTCAGAATATGCAGGTGGCGGTGCACAACAACATATTGGTTACGTAATTACTGGCACAACTAAAGATGGTATTTATTTAGAGGTAAGAGATAAAGACACCCCTTATAGGTCTGCGCAAAATGCTGGAGATTATGCTCTAAATACTCCACCAAGCAAATGGGCTGATGGAACCGTCACAGGTAAAAGGGCTTGGCATGAGTATTTGGATGGTAGTGGAACGGAAGGAAGTCAAAAACTACCTTATGAAACAAGCAGAATATTTACTGCAGGTGGAAATAATGGTAATGCAGTTCAGCTGGAAAACCCATTATGGTACGCTGCTAAATGGGGTGGCTTTATAGAAGAGCCAGAAGAAAAAAACAATATACTCGATCAACAAAGTGAGTGGGATAGTGATGGTGATAATACTCCAGATAGTTACTTCCTCGTCACTAATGCCAGTAAATTAAAAGATCAATTAAGAAAAGCCTTCCATAAAATATCACAAAGTACTGGCTCTGCCAGCGGGGTTTCTGCTAATAGTACCGCATTAAAATCAGATACTCTCGTTTACAGCGCTAAATTCGACTCAAAGAGCTGGACGGGTGAAATAACAGCCTCTAAGTTTAATGATACTAAAAATGGTTTTATTGAAGTGTGGAATGCATCTGAAAAAATTGATACACAATCATATGACTTAGGAAGAGAAATCCTCACCTTTAATCCATCATTTGGGTTAAAAGGTCGGGGAGCAGAATTTAGCTGGGATAGCATTAGTGCAGTCCAAAGAATCCTTTTAACTAATACAGCCCCTGATGCAGTTGCAGATAAAAATGAGTGGGCTAAAAATTTAATTGATTATATTAGAGGGCGTAAAAACTTACCTAACTTTCGTCGTAGAACCAGTGTATTAGGTGATATAGCCAACTCAACCCCCCAATACTCTGGAAAACCACCACAGTATTACCCTACTTACTGGGATAGTTCTACACCAGAAGGTAAACCTGGTAGTGAAACTTACAGTCAATTTACCCGTGACAAAAAAAATAGAACTCCTATTCTGGCAGTAGGCGCTAATGATGGTATGCTGCATATTTTAAAAGCAGATAGCTCAGCAAGCGGTGGTAAAGAGTTGCTGGCTTATGTGCCAAGCAAAGTTTATAAAAACCTACATAAATTAGCAGATAACCAATACACCAGTACCGACAGCCATACTTACTTTGTTAATGGTACCCCTACTATTGCTAGCGCCTTTTATGACAGTAAATGGCACACAATATTAGTAGGTACGTTAGGTGCTGGTGGCCAAGGGTTATTTGCTTTGGATATTACTGACCCCACTAGATTTAATGAAGCCAATGCCGGCAACATCGCTCTATGGGAATTTAACGATGATACTAATGAACAAAGTAGTGATTTAGGCTATACATTCAGTAATGTAGAAATTGGCCGATATAACAACGGGCATTGGGCAGCCGTTTTTGGTAATGGTTATAACAGCACTGAAAATGATGGCAATGTGGGGTCAGGTAATGCAGTACTGTATATTTTAGATATAAAAACAGGTGATGTATTAAAGAAAATAGATACTAATGTTGGGCCAGCTCAAGACCCTCAAGGGCTTTATCGCCCTAATGGGCTCTCTTCGCCAATAGGTGCAGATATTGATGGCGACTTTATTGTTGACTATGTATTTGCTGGTGACCTGTATGGTAATTTATGGGCGTTTGATGTTAGTTCTACTGATAAAAATAGCTGGTCTGTACTGGGTGGTGAGCCTATTTTTAAAGCCACTAGGAATGGCAATCTAAGCCCTATTACAGTGAAGCCAAATCTAACAAGAAGACCAAACACCAATAAAAAAAGTGATTTAATGATATTTTTTGGTACTGGTAAATATTTTGAAAAAGGCGATAAAAATATTGAAAATAACTCAACCCAAACTTTTTATGGTTTAAGATTTGATCCAACTGACCCAAAAATTATTCCCTCAAATAGAAGCACTTTATTACAACAGAAGATTATTTTCGAACGGAATAATTTAAGGTATCGAACTAACCATAAAATCTGTTGGGATAAACCCTGCGAAGGAAAAACAACTCCTGCAAAGGGTCATGACGGTTGGTATATGGATTTAGTCGATACTGGAGGGGGCCTATCAGATGATAATGAATTAGTAGCAGGTGCTAATACAGATAATCTAGGTGAAAGGGTAACAACGCAAGGAGTATTGTATGCTACCAGTGTCTATTTTAACACTATGCTACCTAGTGAATCTGTTTGTGGTATTGGCGGCTCTGGTTGGAAAATGGCCTTGAATCAGGAAAATGGCGGTTACATTAAAGATCAACCAGCTTATGACTATAATGGCGATGGTTCATTTGATGGAAAAGATGCTCTCAATGGTCATATGCCGGGAGGATCTAAGTTAGATGGTATTGGGTCATCACCAAATTTCATGGGAGGAAAAACAACAACAAGAAAATCTAATGACGATGAAGATATTGATGACGTTCCTCCTTTTATGGGACAAGAAGGCCGTAAAAGCTGGAAGCAATTAAAAACACAATAAGGTGTAGTATTAATGCAAAAACGCAGTCAAGGTTTTACCTTAGTTGAACTGATGATTGTGGTAGTAATAGTCGCTATTTTAGCGGCTATTGCTATCCCGTCTTATCAACAATATGTAATCAACAGCCGTCGAGCAGAAGCGCAAAGTGCATTAATGCAATTTGCTCAGGCAATGGAACGGCACTATGCTAAAAAATATTCTTATAAAGGATTAGCTGTAAGTGATGGGGATACTGGCGTGCCAGCAGATATTTTTCCAAGTCGAGCACCGTTGGAAGGCGCCACTAAGTACTATAATTTAACAATTTCTGCAGCAACTGAAAATACTTATACCCTTGGAGCTGTGCCAATAGCTGGTACAGCACAAGCTGGGAATGGAGCATTAACCATTACATCTTCTAGTGATACCTGTTGGTATAAAGACCAAGATAGCATACCCGACGATAAGAGTGGGTGTATACGCTGGAAAGGCTAACTACAACTTACAAATATAAAGAAGCCGCTTTTAGCGGCTTTTTTATTGCCTGTTTTATAGTCAGATATTACTTTTAGTTACATTCAATTACAAAATACAGCTTTACTTTTAAACAACATAAATACAACAAACACCGTCTATTTAAAATCAATCTATCCTAATATAAAATGGTCTTGTAAATGTTTTATATTTACAGGAAACATATTGATTAATTTTCAAACAAATTTAATTAGGTTAACTGAATATTATTTGTTCTATTTTAGAGCATGCTATCAATATACGATACTTTTAGTGCTATCTAGTAATACTTTTATAGTAGAGAGTAATCTCTTTTGTGAATATGTCAAAATCGCTGACTTGTTTATAAACTATATGCTGACAATAACTGCCCTCTATATGTAGCTAAAATCGTCTATCATATAGATAAATATAAGGAAAGCCACCTTGAAAGGGTTGCTATTTTAAAGTCTACTTTGAACTCATGAGTGCAATGAAACAAAAAGGTGAGCAAATTTCTTATAAATAGTAGAGGGCTTAAATGATGAGTTATATAGAGAAGGATTTAACTGCAGAGGATTGCTTAAAAATTCAGCAAACCATTATACAGTGGTGGAACTCTACAGAAATTGATTTTTGTAGCATATGTGGACCTGATAGCAACGATCCTGATGTTTATAAAACCCCTTGTGGTGCTTTAGAAGTTGAGGAAAGCTGGATAGAAGATGAAGAAAATAACTCTTGGTTGCTTCAACTTAATACTGGAATGATAGAGATTACGGTTTATATCTTTTACTTTGAAGGAAAAGTTTATCCAATTAAAAGTGAATATGGAAAGGCAACTGTTTATGAGCCATTATCATATGGCAATGATATTGAAAGAAGTAAGGTTGAGAAAGCGGTGTTTTTCGCTTCTCAGGCTTTAGGTTGGATGATTAAGTTTTAAAGATTATTTTATTAATGGCTTAGGGATTAAATATGAACTATATATTCGAAGATTTGACAGCAGATGATTGCTTGATGATACAACAAACTATTGTGGATTATTTGAATGAAACTGAGGAAAAAAATTTAACAGCTGATGGGGTTAATCCACGAATAACCTATCAATATAAAACTCCTTTTGGTGAAATAAATAAGGGAAATTATTGGATGGTTGATAGAACGAATAACTCTTGGTTTGTTCAAGTGAATTCAGGAATGCTAGAAATTACTACTTTTATATTATTCTTTAACGGAGTGATATATCCAATAAGAAGCCTTTATCTTGATGCAGGCACATTAGAGTCTCTCTCGTATATAAAAGATCCAGTTGAAAGAGAAGTAGTAGAGGAAATAGTTATCGACTGTGTCAGTGAACTGGGATATACGATGGATTTCAATGGAGATTGCTAATGAATTATACATTTGAAAAAGCTAAAGAAATAATTTCAACAAGAAGTATAGAAGTAAAAGCTGGTAAAGCTGATCCATTTTCTATAAATGAATTAATGGATATAGTCAAAAATACTTCTGGAGAAATTATAGATAAATCTGGTGTCGAAGGTAAACCTTATTTGCTTTATAGCGGGGGTATGCCTAATGGTGATAAGGCATTTAGTGTTATGTATGCACTAAAAGAATCTAATGAAGCATTAGTTCTTAGCCAAAGTCATGTTGGAGAATTAGCAAACGATCCAGTAATTAGTATGGCTATTGACCAAGCTGTTAAAAAAGAATTTTTTTAATGATCCAAATATAAAAAAGAAAGACTTAAATGAAAAACAACTGAATGATATGAAAGAAAGGAAGAAAATTGTTCGGTATGGTACAGATCTAACGAATACCAGAAAAATAAATAACAGCCTTTTTGACGTAGCATGTGCAAAATTTGTATCGGCTGCTGATGGGAACTTCACATTAGTATTTCCAGAATTACCAAAAGCTGAAAGTGTATTTTCTATTGCAGAATTACCTGCGTTACTAGAAAGTGGTAAGAATAGGGACTTCAAAGTAGACGGAGTCTCCATCAAAGAACTGATGCAATTAGCGGATTCTAATGGTGTAGAAGCAGTTAAAAAGGCAGTTACTGCAAACTCTATAGCTATATATGGCGCATCAGGACTATTTACTAATGTGACTGCGAGCAGTAATCATTATAGTCCCAATTATGATGACAAACATATCCAAAACTGGAAAGAAATAACTGAAAAAATAAACTCTGCAGAGAGCCATCTTATTATAAAAAATATCGATGGGGTAGATGTAGTTGTACCTGATGAAAAAATTTCTATATGGAACAAAGAGCAAATAAAGCATTATCAAGAATTTTTGGATAAAGCATCCCCTGATGTTAGAAAAATTATCGATGGACATTGGGAGTCACTTAAACAAGCTGGCTTTAAGTATGGCGGTAAGGTGCTTAAGGGCCTTGGCTTAGTGGGAGCATTAGCTATCACTGGGGTAGTAGCTGCGGATGTTGCTCACGCACTAGAGGCTGGAGATAACGAAAAAGCACGCCAAATAATGGAGCAGTTTGCTATCGAAACTGCTGGCTCTGAGGTTGGGTTTAAGATTGGCGCCCTGTTTGGTGGACTAGTGGCAGCTGTAGCAGGGCTTACTGCCCCTTGGGCTATTGCGGTTATAGGACTGTGTGGTTTAGTTGGCGGCTCATTAGGGGCCGAATATGCTGTTGAATTTCATGAGTGGTTAAATGATTTAAGTGATGAATATAAAGCTGATGTAGTGAAGAGGTATTCTGAACTGCTATTTGGCTCAGATTATTCGAAGGTTCCAGAGACTGATATAGCGTCATTAACGTTTGAAACTATAGGAAATAAAATCCAGTTAATAAAACCAGATACTAAGGAAGTAATAGCTAAAGCGATGAATAGTGAAGCTTGGCGATATGCTCTGGTCAAGTTAAATCCTTTTGTCGTAGAAGGAGCAGATTACACAAAACATAATGAAGATGGAGTTTTGGACTTATACGACCCAGAAACTGACTCTGGAAATCTGACAAGAGAATGGGTCAAAATTAGAGCCAGATTCTTGGTGATGAATAGCCTTTATATAAAGTCAGGCGATACAGATGGTGTTCTCGACTTTGCATTACTTGGTGGTTTCACCCATGTTGGTGGTGATTGGCATTTCGTTGACAATATGGGGGAAAAGAAATACGAACTAACGCTGGACGGTTTAGATGTAGGCCTAAAACCTACTCGTGAGTTTTATTTTGGTGGGCAGAATAATGACTCATATTCTGGAGGAGACGGAAATGATTACCTGTTTGGAAGTGCAGGTAATGACACGCTGACAGGTAGAAAAGGAAAAGACTATCTTGAAGGTGGAGAAGGTAATGACGAATTAGATGGCGGTGAAGATAGTGATAAGTTAGTTGGAGGAAAAGGTAATGACTCTCTAAAAGGCGGCAAAGGCAATGATATATTAGTTGGCGGTAAAGGCAACGATATCTATAGCTTTGAAGCAGAAAATGGCCACGACACCATCATTGACACAGAAGGCAATAACGAACTTCATATCAACGGTAAAGTAATCACCCAACTCACCGCCCTCAACGAAGAAAAATCTATCTACCAGGATGAGTATGAAAACACCTACTTAATGGATGGTGGTCTTGTTGTCGTCAAAGTAAAAGACGGCGGCACGATTACGATTAAGGATTTTGATAAGGAACGGTTTGGGATTGAGCTGAAGGACTATGAGCGGTTTGAGCCAGAACCTATCCCAGATGACCACAATGTAGTGGATAATTATGAGCGTAAAGTGGGTGAAGAGACTAAAACAGTTCATGATACCCTAGAAGAACGAGCAGATAGTGAGTTGAGTTGGTTAAATGATAAGCCGATGGTGTATAACGGTGATCTTTATAATAAATCCAGAATGGATCACGATGAGTATAAACACAGAGAACGACACACTCATTTAGTTGAAGCTAATTTTGGTTTTCAAGGAACAAATTTTAGTGATGAATTACGCAGTGATAATTTTTCTGAAAATTTACATGCTCATGAGGGAGATGACATCGTTTATGGTAATGGAGGTATGGATGGCATTACAGGCGGCCCTGGTAGTGACTATATTATTGGTGGGACAGAAAGTGATTATATCTGGGCTAGTAGTGCAACAAGTTTAAGTGGTGATAATCCTGGCGATGAAGTTACTGATACCAATTATATAGAAGGTAATCAAGGCCAAGATTATATTAATGGCGGCATCGGAAGCGATACAATTCTGGGGGGAGAAGGTAGAGACTTACTTTATGGTGCTGCAGGAAATGACATAATATTTGGTGGTGATGGGGATAACAGCTGGATTTTCGGAGACTCAGTATTTGAAATGACTTTTCCAGCTGAAACAAAAATCGAAATGAATCACATATTTATTTCTGGTATAGCTAGAAAATCATAAAGTGACATAGTCGATTCGCTCAATAAACAGGCTGTATCTGAGGGTAGAGGCATTCTATTTATGCCACATTATAGATTTCCAGCTATACCAAGCCATCCATGACTTATGATGATCTACTTGTAGGAGGAAAAGATGAGGATCATATTCTCGGTGAAATAGGTAGTGACACCATTATAGGCGGCGCAGGAGATGATCATCTTCTTGGAGACAGGCCATATACAAAAGAGTTTGCAAAAAAATATTTTCGAAAAGAAAAAGAGAGTGAGCTATGGCAATTAAATAAAAATTTGCACGGCAATGATATTTTAATGGGGAATGAAGGGAATGATCAGATTGTGGGTAATGGCGGCGATGACCGGCTTTATGGTGGCGAAGATGATGACCGTTTATTTGGTGATAATGCTAAATTTAAAGGTCAAAGTGAAGTCACTGGCGAATTATCAGGAAACGACTACCTAAATGGTGGTACAGGAAATGACTATTTATGGGGTGGCGGCGGTAATGATACGTTAGAAGGAGGTTTAGGAAAAGACTACCTTGATGGTGGTTTAGGTGATGATACCTATATTTACCACCGAAATGATGGCATGGACACCATCAAAGATTTAAAAGGTATCAATACCATTCAATTAAAAAGCTTATTACCCAGCGATGTTTCAATTCTTTATCACAGTGATGAGCAAGATCAAGAAGGCGATTACCTAGAAGTTGTACTAAATGAAAAAAATGATAATTTAGAAATTGAAGGGATATTTATCTATGCCTTTGAGAAAGGCACATTAAATTTAAAACCTGGAACAGAAAATATTCATATAGAATTTGCCGATGGTAGTCGTGTACCGCTGACAGAATTAGCAAAACAAATTCATAACGGTAGTGATGGTGATGACACAATAGCAGGTGATCATGCCAATAACAGTCTCACTGGTGGTAAAGGCAATGATCAGCTACACGGTAATGATGGGAATGACCAACTGGATGGTGAAGAAGGCAATGATGAGATCTATGGTGGTCTAGGTAAAGATTTGATTTCTGGTGGTGAGGGGAATGACCAACTATACGGTGGTGAAGGGAATGATAAGCTGCAGGGCGGAATGGGCAATGACCACTTGTTTGGTGGTGCTGGGGATGATGAGCTAAAAGGAGGGTATGGCAACAATATTCTAGATGGCGGTGCTGGCAATGATACTTTGTTCAGCTGGTTTAGTTCGATTTATCAGTTTGGCAAAAATGATGGCCAAGATGTCATTACAGGCGGTTTGGGGATTACCATCCAATTTAAAGAAGGGGTATTACCAGAAAATGTATCCTTTGCCATAAAAGGGGATGACTTAACTTTCTCATTAGCAGATAGTGATGATTCTATTACCATTAAAAACTTTACATCTAATGCTAAAAAATTGGAAAAAATAGAGTTTGCTGATGGAACCTCATGGTCACTTGATGATATTACCCCGCAATTATACCAGGCCACTGATGAAAAGGATTTAATTACTGGGACAGACCTTGATGAACAATTAAAAGGACTAGCGGGTAATGACACACTACTAGGCAAGGGCGGCAATGATACCTTAGAAGGAAACCAAGGAAATGATCACCTTTATGGTCATGAAGGCAATGATAAATTGTATGGCAATGAAGGCGATGACAAACTGTATGGTAAAGAAGGTGATGATGAGCTGTATGGTGGTGATGGCAATGACAAGCTGCACGATAATGAAGGGAATAATGAACTGTATGGCGGTGATGGTAATGATGAACTTTACGGTGGTAAAGGGGATGATCTATTAGAGGGTGGTGATGGTAATGACCGCTTAGAAGGCTACCAGGGAAATGATACTTATATTGTAGGTAGAAATAGTGGTCAAGATACGATTTATCTTGAGGATGAATATGGAAAGCGCGATACAAAAATACTTCGCTTTAAAGAGGGGATCAGCCAGGAAGATATTATTGTTGAGCGCGGCAAAAAAAATAATAAAAACAACAATAACCTGTTAGTGAAAATTAAAGATACAGACACGGTTGTGACTGTTATTGATTATTTTCAAGAGTGGAAAGTACACTCTTATCGCCACTGGAGTGATAACCGGCTGATTGTTGAAAATGAGTTTCGTGACAGTCGTTTTGACCGTATTGAATTTGCAGATGGCAGTCATTGGACTGTTGATGACGTATTTTCTAAGATTTCGCAAGCAACAGATGGTGATGATGTCATCACGGGTGAAGACACAGATGATATTATTAAAGGCTTAGCTGGTAATGATACCTTATCAGGCAAAGCAGGCAATGACACATTCGAGGGCGGACCTGGTAATGATACCATCGATGGTGGAACAGGCAAAAATACCTATATTTTTGGTAAAGGAGATGGTCAAGATATAATTACTTTTTCTGATCGAGGAAATGAGCCCTCTTTACAGACTATTCAGTTTAAAGAAGGTATTTCTGCTGATGATATTGAAATTTGGCAATCTGATAGTGCTGAAATCACTATTAAAATAAAAAATACAACAGATCAAATAGTTCTTAAAGGTGAATTAGACGATAAAAAGGCTATTGTCTTTACTGATGGCCAAAAATGGGACCATGAGGAAGTTCTAAAACAATTGAGAATCGGTTATGACCATGATCAACGTATTACTGGCTCCGATGAAGATGAAACGTTTGATGGCAAAGCCGGCAATGATATTTTAGATGGTCGAAAAGGCCGTAATATATTTTTATTTGGCCGAGGTGATGGGCAGGATGAAATTCACAGCCGTCACTTCGAGCAGGATGACGCCCATAATATTATTCGTTTTAAAGAGGGAATTACGCCAGATGATGTGATTGTAGAGCGACGTTATTCCGAAACGATGGGGTTGGTTGATATGGAATATTATGACCTCTTGTTAAAGTTAAAAGGTAGTGATGATCAACTACGTTTACAGAGCTTCTTTATGGGTGGAAACCGCATGCTTGATAAAGCTGAGTTTGCTGATGGCACTGAGTGGTCTTCTGATGAAATAAAGCAAATGGTTCTACAAGGCAGTCCTAATAATGATCATTTGGAAGGCTATTATGATAGTAATGACAAAATTAATGGATTTACTGGTCATGATAATCTAAAAGGATTTTCTGGTGACGATGTGTTAGATGGTGGTGCAGGTAATGACAGCCTTATTGGAGGTGAGGGTAGTGACACCTATATATTTGGCCGAGGATATGGGCGGGATATAATTAGTGCTAATTCCAGTGGTGATAGTGTTGAAACGCTGCAATTTAAAGAAGGTGTTGCAGAGAGTGATTTAGCATTTTGGCAACAAGAAAACGACCTCTTTATTGGCATTAAAAACACACAAGATCGAGTGCAAATTAACCGGTTTTTTGTAAACGATTCTAATAAAATCGATCTTATTAAGTTTGCCGATGGCTCTACCCTTAGCCTTGATGATGTAGACCAGTTTATAAAGCCTAGTGATAAAAATAATGTGTTGTATGGTGATCGTGGCAATAACGAAATTGATGGCTTAGGTGGTGATGATGAAATCTACGGCGGCGAAGGCTCTGACACCTTGAAAGGCGGTGACGGAAATGACACCTTACATGCAGCTGATTCCTATCACGACCGCGCACCAAACACTTTAATTGGAGGTAAAGGCAATGACACTTTATACGGCTCTTATGGTGAAGAAACCTATATTTATAATTTAGGTGATGGTCAAGACCGGATTATCGAAACCAGTCGTAACCAAGTGTTTGGTGGTTTACCAACCTCAGACGACAAATTGGTATTTGGCGAAGGGGTTAGTGCTACTGACCTGTCGTTTATTCGTGAAGGCTATGATTTAGCGGTTTACCATAAAAATGGCTCAGATCAAATTACCATCCAGGATTGGTTTGTGCGCTATGGTGGTAATGCTCCTGCTTACTTCACTATTAAAAGCTTTGAGTTTGCTGATGGCTCTACGTTGTCTGACAGCCAGGTAGAGTCACAATTGACGACAGAGCGTCCCAAGCCTACGCGTATATTAAGCAATTCACCTAAATCAGAAACCTTTACTGGCCAAACCGGCAATGACACCTACCAATTTACGGCAGGTGACGGCCAAGACACCATTAACAACACCACTCCTACCCCCGATACGGATAATGATGTACTTAAGTTGTCAGGTATTACCAAGGATAAACTCTGGTTTAAAAAAGAAGGTGATAATTTAGCCGTTGATGTACTGGGCTCTGATGACCAAATTACCATTAGTGATTGGTTTGCTGAGGAAAGTGCTCAACTGGATGCCATTGAAACCGAAAGCTTTGTATTAAGCCGTGCCAAAGTAGACAGTTTAGTGCAAGCGATGGCTGCGTTTAATGATTATGAAACCGCTGATGGCAATATGGTGGCAGAGGTACACACTAGCCTAACGCCAACATTAACAGCCGCTTGGCAGGCTAAGTAATCTTATAGAATGAAACAGGGTATAAAGTTAGTCTTTTTACCCTGTTTAGGGTTTGTATTACCCTATTAATTGGTATAAACAGGGTAATGTTGTCGCTTAATTACCCTATTTCCCTTTCAAAGTAGGAAGAGATATTGACCTGTGAAATATTTACTCGATACCTGCATAGTGTCTGAATACTTAAAGAAGAATCCTAATAAAAAGGTAATTGAATGGTTGGATGAGCAGGAAGAAAGTTATTTATTTATAAGTTGTTTAACAATTGCAGAGTTAAAAAAAGGGTTCTATAAACTTTGCGAAAAAGACCCTATTCAACTTGGCTCTAAAGCCGAAAAAATTGCTTTATGGCTGGAACGAATCGAAAAACGTTTTCAAAACCGGGTTCTACCTTTAAACAATGGTACCTTGCATAACTGGGCTAAGCTCAATGGTCAATCAGAAGCCAACAGTAAAAAGTTACCTGTTGTGGATAGTTTTCTTGTAGCAACCGCATTAACCCATAACTTGATTGCTGTTACATACAATGAAGCTGACTTTAAGCTTTATAGTAAACAACTAGAAATTTTAAAACCTAATTAAATATTAAACAGCCTACACAAAACTTATACTTAATATAGAAATTCTGTCGACTTATCCCTCCAATGCAGCCACCACCGCTTGTGGGTTATAACCACTGATGGTTTTGCCTTTAACCAAAAACACGGGGACTCCCTTGCCACCTAGTTGCTTATATTGATGGAGGCCTTCTGTGGACTTTTCAATATCGTACTCTGTGTAGGGTATATTGTACTTTTCTAAAAATGATCTGGCTTTTTTGCAGTAACCACACCAGCTAGTGGCATATAGCACGACATCTTCTTTATTGATGGCAGAAAAGTCGGGTGGTGGGTTTAGAAACAGGCTTATTTCTTGTCGGTTTTGAAACAAAATAATAATAGCGATGACTAACAGCCACTTTTTCATATCTTTTCTCAAGGCAGCTTTTTAGGGACGTGCACGTTCCTTAGCCAATATACAACAAAACCTGGGCTATGTTATATAGCTCAGGCCTAATTCAGTTGATTGTTGTACTTTTTATGTGATCTCAATTAAACATCTTTTCCAAGTAAGGCTGTGCTTCAGCTAGCACTTTTTGATAAGAAGGCCTTTCTGATACACGTTTATAATAAGCTTTTATGCCTTCAAACTGCTCAAATGGATAGATTTTTTGGGCATAAAATAAAGCAGGCACTGCAGAGCAATCAGCCATTGTAAAGTCATCACCTTTTGCAAAAGTGGTTTCGCTATATTGTTTGTTCATGTAGTGATACATAATATCTAATTGCTCTTTTGCTTTGGCTTGCTTTTCAGGGTCTTGCTTTTCGGCTGGCTTCATACTTTCAAAGAATAAAGTAGCAATATTGTCATTCAGATAATTATCTTGAACTCTATCGATAAACCTAACCTGCCTGGCTGTATCTTTGTCATCAGGAATAAGTTTGGTGCCAGTAGTAAAGTGAGTATCTAGGTATTCTATTATTATGGTTGATTCTGGAATCATATGATCATCATCACACATCAATAGGGGTATTTTCCCCAGTGGATATATTTCTTTGTATTCCTTTTTGCTTGTTTCATCCATTAAGTTGACTATATGGGGAGTAAATTCAACCTCTTTTTCATAAAAGGCCATCAGCACTTTTTGTGAATATGTTGATAGCGGATGATAGTATAGTTTCATTTTTATTATTCCTTTTCTTTCATTTTTTATGATTTTATTTTTGTAGCAAACTTAAATAGTCTTCCAAATGATCAAGCTGTTGATTCCAGAAACTTTCATAAAAACCTAACCATCGATGAGCTTCCTGCAAGGTTAATGGATTAAGTGTACAAATTTGCTCACGCCCCCTCTTTTTTCTGGTAATCAAGCCTGCTCGCTCAAGCACTCCTATATGTTTAGCTACCGCAGGAAAACTGATATCAAAAGGTGATGCCAAGTCTCTAATGCTATAACTCCCTTCACATAGCGTTTGCAATAGCTGGCGCCGGGTTTCATCAGCTAGCGCTTTGAATATGAGATCTAGTGATATAGGTTGAGGTGTTTGCATATTATCCAGTATAGATGTTGTGCTCAGATATTAAACCGGCTGGTTTAATATTTTATCACCAAGCTTGAAAGTTCTACTTATGTTTAGCGTTCAAACCATAAGGATAAATACCTATATTGACCTGCTTGCCTATGCATAAATATGGATATAACATACATATTATAAATATGCATACTAAAAGCATATTATAAAGCTAACTCTATCCTTGAGCGGCGAGGAATGTATCGCGCAACACAACAACCGTAATATCTTCATGTGCAGTCGTTCTGCACTCTTATAAATAAGGACTTACTGATGTTAGACCCAAACACCGTATCAACTGTACAAGCCACTGTTCCTTTATTAGAGCAAACAGGAACGACAATCACTGAGCATTTTTATAAAAGAATGTTTAAACACAACCCAGAGCTACTAAACATTTTTAATGAAAGTCACCAACACACTGGTGAACAGCCTAAAGCTCTGTTTAATGCTGTACTAGCTTATGCAAAGTTTATCGATAAGCCAGAAGTACTCACTGGAGCCATTGAGCATATTGCCCAAAAACATACCGGCTTTTTAATTCAGCCCGAGCATTACTCTATTGTCGGCAATCATTTATTAGCCACATTAAAGGAGTTAGCACCCGATGTAGTAACCGATGACGTTCTTGATGCATGGACTAAAGCTTATCAAGCATTAGCTGGTATATTTATAGAGCGTGAATCAGCGATTTATAGTGAGTATCAGCAAGCAGAGGGTGGCTGGAAAGGCCCTCGTAAATTTACTGTGTTAGAAAAAAGCGTTGAGAGTGAGTTAATCACTTCCTTTAAATTTGCTCCTGTAGATGGTAAACCCGTAAAAAGCTTCAAACCAGGACAATACTTAAGTTTAGTTACTAATCCAAACTCATCTGCACACCAAGAAATACGACAATACTCTCTATCTGACAAACCCAACGGCAAAACTTATCGCATTAGCGTGCGCCGAGAAGATAGAGGAGTAAAACCAGGTATTGTTTCTAACTACCTGCATGATCAAATCAATGTAGGTGACACTTTGAAAATATTGCCTCCTGCTGGAGACTTTTATTTACAAGCCAAACAGGAAACCCCTGTAGTATTAATCTCAGCCGGCGTTGGCTTAACCCCGATGGTAAGCATGTTAAATACCTTGGTTGCCAACAACCACCAGGCACCAATTTATTATTTGCATGCCTGTGAGCATAGTAAACTGCATGCTTTCAATTCTTTTATCAAGCAGGTTGAGGCTGAAAATAATAATGTTCAATCTATTATCTGGTATCGACAGCCCACCCCAACAGACCAGCAAGGAATAGATTATCAGTTTGAAGGAACCATGCAGATTGATGACATTAAGCAGCAAGTTTTGCTGCCAAACGCACAATATTACTTATGTGGTCCGTTTGGTTTTATGCAAACAATTAATCAGCAGCTGTTAAGTGCTGGCGTTGACCCAAGTCAGGTTCACTATGAGGTGTTTGGGCCTCAACAATCCTTATAGCGATATACTTCATTGTGAGTGGTGTTGGATGAACATCCAACACTGCTATAAAATTCATAAAAAAACCGACTTAAACCTGATATCTATAAAAAGCGCCTCCTGTTATATAGCTATCATAAGTAGCTAAAACTGCTACCCCAACTGTAAATAGCTATGTAGTACCAGGTTGTATCAATGATAAGCTCAATAAAAACCCACTCATTACCACCTTCTAACTCTGAGTCAATTACTCAAAGTAGAAGATCTTCTAACGCTAGCTTTAGCAAAATTAGCTTGCACTCTTTCAAACACCTGTTTAAATCAAATAGTTTTTCTGATAACAAATCGTTAGCAGAAACCGTTATCAACAGGCTAAATCGCAAACAGCTGTGGCAAGAAAAAGTCATTAATATACAACAAGTTAATTTATCAGAAATTGCTGTTAATGCCGCACTTGCTGGATTTACCTATGGTGAGCCAATTACCCATATCAGCGATGTTGAAACTAAAGTAAACAGTTTATCCCAACATCAGCTGTGTCGGTTAGAGGATTTCCGTTCTGCATTTTTTAACGAGTCATTATTGGCTAGCCTGAAGTTTACAGCGGAAGGAATAGGATTTGATAAACATACAGGACTCCTTACAGCATTATTTTACGACCCTACCAAGAACCAGTTTAAACTGGTATTCGGTGGCACTCACTCAGGCAAAGGTTTTGTTAAACCTAAACATTATCGTTCTTTATCCGCTCACCAGCTAACAACCGACTTAAAAAACCTTGTTGGTAGTTCAGTACCAAAGCTTTATCTACAGGCCTCTGCAATTGTTAATATCATCAAAACAGTGACAAAAGAAATCGCCATAAAGAATAAAGCACCTGAAAGTCCCTTATTATTGCTAGGGCATTCGTTAGGTGGTGCGATGGCCCAATATGCAGCAATTAAACATGGGTTAAAGGCTATTGGCTATAGTACAGCAGCGCTTGGCCACGCAGCTTTACTGGACTTGGCTAAAACTAACCGGCTTTGGGATACTGACTGGATTAAACAACACATTGAGCATTATTTTATTACAGGCGACCCCGTATGTGACCCAGTGTTATGGAAAACTGGCGGCAGTTTTCGTGCAAGGTTTTCTTTAACCAACCTTGGTACTCGCCATATAATTTCACCACAATCAAAGAGTTACAGCTCTTACCTGGCCAGACACAGCTATGCAGAAAAACATATTTTACTATTTATTGATAAATTTTTATCTAAAAATATTGGCGTAAATACACAACCTATACTAACTTGTAATGAGTAACGTAAAACGTTACCTCTTATCCTTTTCAGTGCTTGTAGCCGTATTGGCTAGACTACTGACGCCGTAGCCCTAACGTATTATCTAAAGCAGTATTTGCTGAATAGCAGGCTTTAATAACAATTACGTATTATAAATTGTTAGAAGCAGTAGTATTTACCCTACACCCAAGTTTATATTCAAAGGTGAGGGTATTATTTTACTTTCTGCTTCAGTGCTGGTTAAATGCCTGACAGCTTTTTAGGAGATGTAAAATGGCAATTTCCCGGCGTCAGTTTTTGTTATCCTCTGCTGGCATTTTGGCTGCCAGTCAACTTCCTCGTCTTGTGTTAGCCGCAAAAGAACCTGATTTTGATTATGTATTAACTGCTGAGCCTGGTTCTGCAGAGCTTATCCCTGGCATTAATACGTCAATTTGGGGCTTTAACGGTGGTTATCCTGCACCTGTATTACGTGCTAAACAAGGTCAACGCATCCGAATAAAATTTATAAACAAGCTAAAAGAGCCAACAACAATACATTGGCATGGGATTAGAATTGATATTGCAATGGATGGCGTACCCTTTTTATCTCAGCCTCCTATTATGCCTGGCGAGACTTTTATCTATGATTTTGTTTGCCCTGATGCTGGCACTTTTTGGTACCACCCCCATATGAATAGTACTCAGCAGCTTGGCAGAGGTTTGGTGGGTGCGTTAATTGTTGAAGAAGCAGAACCTGTGATATTCGATGCAGATATTCCCCTTTGTTTAAAGAACTGGCATATAGATGAAAAAGGCGAGTTTACCCAGTTATCCATTCCTCGTTATGCCGCCAGAATGGGAACCCCTGGCCGCTATGAAACAGTTAATGGTCAACATAAGCCGACTATTGAAATACCTGCTGGCGGGCTAATACGATTACGCTTTTTAAATGTTGATAACACCCTTATTTATAAAATTGCGCTAAAGGACTTTCCAGCCAAAATTATTGCTGTAGATGGCAATGCTCTTGAAGAACCTGTTCCCTTAACTCCTCATGAAATAGGAGCAGGCATGCGCCTAGATATAGCATTTATCGCGCCTGACAAAATAGGAGAAATCATTGAAGTACAAAACGGTAAGGGCCGGCTTTTCTTTGACTTGTTAACACTAAAAACGGTTGAGGCTAAATTACCAAAACGAAATCAAACTCCATCACTGCCAGTTAACCCTATTCCAACACCTGATTTGAAAAATGCAGAAACCATAAACTTTTTATTTGAGTGGTCTGGTGCTATGACCCCAGCAGATAAAAAAGGTAAAGCCAAACATGAGTTTTGGACTATTAACCGCCGTGCTTGGAAAGGTATGAGTAAAGATAATTTACCTGCGCCACTAGCAGAGTTAAAACTTGGTAAAACTTATATTTTCGACATGAAAAATGTCACCCCACATAAACATCCTATTCATATGCATGGTCATACATTTACTGTTATATGGTCAAATAAAAAGAAAATTAAACCCTACCATACCGATACAGTTTTAATGGAAAAAAACGAAAGAGTAAAAATTGCTTTTGTTGCAGATAACCCTGGTAGATGGATGTTTCACTGCCATGTAATTGAGCATATGAAAACAGGGTTAATGGGGTATGTTTCTGTCACTTGATATTCCCTCTCACAGAGGGAGAGGGAATCCAACCTCCCCCTTTGGAAAAGGGGATTGAGGGGGATTTTCACAAGCAAATAAAGCGAAGATGGATCAAAATACTACAGTCACTTTAAATCCCCCCTAGCCCCCCTTTATCAAAGGGGGGAAGGAGCCAGGGCAAAGGTTATACTATTTCCACTTCCATTTCTGTCCTTTCCTACTCTCATCCTTCAACCAAATACCTACCCAATCCTTGTGTTTTTGATAAAAGTGCTGAATAACTGCAAAGTTATAAGCTACGTTTTGTAAACGACCATTGCTGAGGGTCCAACGTTGCTCAATGTCATTAGCATTACAACTTCCAATAACTGCTCGGTTTTTACCACTCCACCATTTCTCCACTTGTAAACATTTATTTGGCTCATTGGCTGGGTGTAATAAGCCTTTGGAATCCAGTTTCCATTGCTGGGTTTTACCATTACTGCTACAGCTTTTAGCTTTCACATGCATACCTGTTAAATCTAAACAAGCCTGCATATCGTTCATCATCGGCTTAAAGTCACCTTGTGGTGGCTCAGGGTCTGGATTGGGGTTCGGATTTGGGTTAGGGTTTGGGTTGGGGTTTGGATTATCACCATCACCTGGTTTATCACCGCCATCAGGTACATTACAGCGACTGCCTAGCCCTACTACTTTAAACGCGGCTTTAACATCACCAACACTCCAGCCTTTGTCTTTAGCTGCTTTCATTACCCCACAAGAGCCGTCTTCAAATTGAGTGTTTTGTTTCCAGTACATTTTGTTGGCAATAACCATCACTTCAAAAGCTGATTTAACCCCCCAACCACTGGTGTTTGCTAAGTTATAAAAAGCTCGGTTATAAACACCACTTGAGAAGTGAACATCCATTCCCTGGCGATAGCTTTCTGCATGATCAATTGAGCGCCCATCCTGGCTTGGCTTTTCAAAATAACGAAGTGCTTTCATGCTTTTGGTAATAGTTGCACCTACCAACCAGTCTACCTTTTTAAACATATGATACTCAGCAGCTTCGCCCGCCATATCAGAGAAGGCCTCGTTCATACCGCCCGACTGACCTCGGTATACTAAACCTGAGTTATGCTGGGTAAAACCATGGCTTACTTCATGGGCTGATACATCTAATGAAGTAAGTGGGTAAAACGTTCTGCTTCCATCACCAAAAGACATCGCGCGGCCATCCCAAATTGCATTGTCGTAATTTCGACGGTAGTGGGCACGCATCTTTAATTTATGTGGCAGTGGTTTCATGTCAAACCACTCTTTATACATTTTGAAAACCATCATTCCAAAATAATGGGCATCATTTAATGGCGAGTAAGCTCCATTAATTTCTTTGTGAGTATTTTCTGGACAACTAAACTTATGTACCTGACCACCCGAACTTTGGTGTTTCATGTCGATGGTTTCAACATTTTCGGTACTCATTCGGCATTGATCATCAACGGGGAGCATGCCATGGTCTTTACCATACATGTATTTTCCCATTTTTTTATTTCCACCTGGGCCAGTGGCTTCTCTGGTATTTAACCCTTCCCAACTATCAACCACTTCACCGGTATGAGCATCAATTAAATAAAAAGGGCGAGTAGGTTCTGGATCATGGGTAAAATACGAAACCTCATAGATTAGCCGAGGTTTTTCTGGATTTTCAGCATATATATAAAGTTGTTTATCGTTATGTTCAATTCTCGCTGATTTAAAACCAGCATGCCCTTGTTGTTGCTTTGCAATTTCCAAAGCCTGATCAGCAGAAATACTGGGTTCAACAACTAAGTTATCCTGTTCAAGACCTCTTAATAAATGGCCGCTAAAATCTCCTGCTACACCCTGTTTATCAACACCAGCAACAAAGGTATATCCCCAAACGGGTACACCTTTGTACTGCTGCTGATAACGAGTTTTTTTAATGCCACTATCAAATTTCATCATAGCGGTAGGCTTAGCATCTTTAGCTGATTCCAATTCTAAAATTTCGTGTACAGGCGCAATACTGCGTATAGCACGCGTTAATTCGTGCTCTTCAAGATTAATTCTTTCTGCCGCTAACGCTGTCATCGAAACTAGAGTGCTGGCACTGAGCACACCAGCATACGCAATTTGTTTTAAAACATGCTGACTTTTCATAATAAGCCTCATCAAAGTAAATTTATTAGGCTTGTCGAGTGTGCTAATAGCGAGGTTGATATTTTTATTATTTCAAACAAACACTATCAAATATTGCTAAAATAACAGCTCAACAATTAGCTTTTCTCTTCAATATTTTTTATAGAAACAAATCTAAACTTAGTGAAATACATAATTAGATAATAAACATTCCAGCTAAACTATAACCTTTTCCCTATCAGTAAATTTTACATTACATACAAGGCATTAACTGGCGATGAATCTGAAAGCTATGATGCAGGAATAAAATTAATTAACTTAGAAAAGAGTCACATGTTATTCTTTACAACCCATCGGTAGTGTTTTTTTTGACCCATTTAAACAACAAACCTTATATTTCTACTCAACCGATTTGACTAGTAATATTATTCTATAGTGGCTATTAAATATTAATCATAATCAAATCCATTAAAGTATTTTTATTCAATAATTAAGTTACTGAAAGATAACTAAAAATAAATGTAATTATTAACAAACATACTTTGCATTATTTTAAATTACTTATGCTGTAATCATGTTAATTTATATTGATTTTGGAGTGAGACATCTTTTTTGGCTCCCTCTCTCCTACCTTGAAAGTGTCGCAAACCAGTTCCCCCCTTTTTCAAAGAGGGAGGCTAAATAGTGCAATAGCCTGTACCTCCAAAAATAACTGTCCATATAGTCAACTTTAACCGTAACTTTTGTGGATAAGGTGTGATTAGCTGTGGATATCAAGTTAATTTCGTGATAAAAGCCTCAATAATTACTGATTTCCTGTGGATAACTTTAATCCATCAGAACAGTTCTTATTTGCAGTCATTACTGTGAATACCTATAGCAATCTTTAAATTTGACTATAAAATAGCCAGCCATACTTACAGTTACAGACCTAGTACAGCATAAGAAAGCTTTTCTATATACTAGGCGACCATTTAACAGGCTCTTGGGTGAGGTATTACGGTGGACTATCCGACTCGCTATGACGTTATTGTCATTGGTGGCGGCCATGCAGGCACAGAGGCAGCTCTGGCAGCGGCACGCACCGGGGTTAAAACGCTGTTATTAACCCATAACATTGAAACATTAGGACAAATGTCCTGTAACCCAGCGATTGGCGGTATTGGTAAAAGCCACTTGGTGAAAGAGATCGATGCGCTGGGCGGTGCTATGGCATTAGCGACGGATAAGGCCGGGATTCAGTTTCGCATTCTAAACTCTCGGAAAGGCCCTGCGGTTCGTGCAACCCGCGCCCAAGCAGACCGCGCCTTATATAAAGCCGCTATCCGTCGAGTATTAGAAAATCAGCCTAACTTAGACATTTTCCAACAAGCCGCTGATGATTTAATAGTTGAAGGCGAACAGGTCAAAGGGGTTATTACCCAGATGGGCCTGAAGTTTTTCTCTAATAATGTGGTACTAACCACTGGCACCTTTTTGGGCGGACAAATCCACATTGGTTTACAAAACTATTCGGGGGGTCGAGCAGGAGATCCTCCTTCTATTGCGTTAGCCAATCGCTTGCGTGAATTACCATTCCGTGTGGATCGACTAAAAACAGGTACACCTCCTCGAATTGATGCCAAATCAGTCGACTTCTCTGCTATGACACCTCAGCCTGGAGACACCCCTACACCAGTGATGTCTTACCTGGGTTCTGTTAATGATCATCCAGAGCAAATCTGCTGCTACATTACGCACACCAATGAGCAAACTCATGAGGTTATTCGTGGCGGTATGGATCGCTCACCCATGTATACAGGGGTGATTGAAGGAGTCGGGCCACGTTACTGTCCATCTATAGAAGATAAAATTGTCCGTTTTGCAGATAAAAACTCACACCAGGTTTTTGTTGAGCCAGAAGGGTTAACCACCAACGAGCTTTATCCCAATGGTATTTCCACCAGCCTGCCGTTTGATGTGCAGCTAGAGTTAGTACGCTCAATTAAAGGCTTTGAAAATGCCCATATCACTCGTCCAGGTTATGCCATTGAATATGACTTTTTTGACCCAAGAGACTTAAAGCCTTCTTTAGAAACCAAGTTTGTCCAAGGCTTATATTTTGCTGGTCAAATCAATGGTACCACTGGTTACGAAGAAGCCGGTGCACAAGGCTTGCTTGCAGGCTTAAACGCAGCATTAAAAGCACAAGAAAAAGAAGCTTGGAGTCCTCGCCGGGATGAAGCTTATATAGGTGTACTGGTTGATGATTTAATTAACAACGGCACTCAAGAACCCTACCGGATGTTTACTAGCCGTGCGGAATATCGCCTGATATTAAGAGAAGACAATGCTGATTTGAGGCTAACTGAAAAAGGCCGTGAGCTTGGTTTGATTAATGATCAACGCTGGGCAGTATTCTGCCGTAAAAAAGAAGCCATTGAGCAAGAAACCCAACGATTAAAAACCAGCTGGATTCAGCCCAATACTCCAGCAGGTGAAGAGGCCAATAAAATTCTAGAAAGGCCTATTACTCGGGAATATAACCTGTTAGAGCTGTTACGCCGCCCTGACATAAGCTATCAGGCTGTGGCTAATCTGGTAGGCGAACCTGTGACTGACAACCCTCAAGTAGCTGAGCAAGTAGAAATCCAAACCAAATACCAAGGCTATATTGATCGTCAAACTGAAGAAATCGCTCGGTTAAGACGTCATGAAAATACCTTGCTGCCTCAAGACTTGGACTATCAGCAAATTGCAGGCCTTTCTAATGAGATCAAGCAAAAGCTATCGGATGCCAGGCCAGACACTTTAGGCAGAGCATCAAGAATTCCTGGGGTAACACCTGCGGCAGTATCGCTATTAATTGTTCATCTAAAAAAACGCTCTATTGCTACAGAAAAAATCGTTGCAGACAAAACTAAAACTGACTTAAGCGCCTAAGCTGTGAATTCACACTCTACACAAAACTCTCAAGAGCTTGCCAAAGCTATTAGTACTGGAGCCTCAACTATGGGGCTCTCTCTTACCGAGTCTCAACTTGAGCGGTTAACGGCTTATTTGTTATTACTAAACAAGTGGAATAAAGCCTACAACCTAACAGCAGTTAGAGATATCCAGCAAATGATTCCACGTCACTTGTTGGATAGCTTAAGTGTTGTGCCTTATATCGAAGGCAGCCATATATTAGATGTAGGCACCGGCCCTGGCCTACCTGGTATTCCACTAGCTATTTGTTTTCCCGACAAGCAATTTACTTTGCTGGATAGCAATGGCAAAAAAACGCGCTTTTTAGTCCAAGCAAAATCCGCTTTGCAGTTAGATAATATTCAAGTCGTTCAAAAACGCGTAGAACAATTTCAGGTTGATAATCCCTTTGATATTATTGTCTCCCGAGCTTTTAGTGCTCTACAAGATATGGTGAAATGGACTCAACACCTGCTTGCACCCAAGGGATATTTTTATGCCATGAAAGGCGTCTATCCAAAAGAGGAGATTCAGCAAGCAGAAGCATTCTCTACAAAGTTGGTAAAATCGATACCACTTGAAGTAGCAAACTGTGAGGGTGAACGTCACTTGGTAATATTACAAAATAATAATGTTAACAGCGCTTCTTAAAGTGACACAAAACAAGTAACACTAAGGAAACTATCGTGGCCAAAATACTTGCGGTAACTAACCAAAAAGGGGGGGTGGGAAAGACCACAACCTGCGTTAATCTCGCTGCGTCGTTAGTCGCAACTAAACGGCAAGTGTTGGTAGTTGACCTTGACCCCCAAGGCAATGCCACGATGGGCAGTGGCGTTGATAAAAATGCTCTGGAAAACTCCATCTATGATGTCTTAGTGGGTGCAGTAGATGCAACCGCTGCACTAGTCCCTACTGATCCTGCGGGTTTTGACTTACTGCCTGCTAACGCCGACCTTACTGCTGCTGAAGTTGAGTTATTAGAAATCCCGCAAAAAGAACTACGACTTAAAAAAGCCCTTACCGAGGTTGGATCAATCTACGACTTTATTTTGATCGACTGCCCCCCATCATTAAATATGCTCACTGTGAATGCGATGGCAGCCGCTGATGGCGTTGTTATCCCAATGCAGTGTGAATACTACGCATTAGAGGGGTTATCAGCATTGTTAGACACAATCAGTCGGATTGTGTCTGTGCTTAACCCAAAACTAAAAATCGAAGGCTTGTTACGTACCATGTACGACGCTCGTAACAGCCTGACTAACGAAGTATCAGCTCAGCTGGTTGAGCACTTTGGTGACGCCGTTTATCGCACCATCATTCCTCGTAATGTTCGCCTGGCAGAAGCTCCCAGTTACGGCTTGCCTGTATTAAAATACGACAAGCATTCCAAAGGGGCTCTAGCCTACCTGGCTTTAGCAGGTGAACTTATCCGTAAACAAGAGTTAGTTGCCGCTACTGCCTAATTATTAATCTATGGTGTTAACTGGCGTCAGTTTACGGCATAATCAAACCAGTATTTTTATTCAGGATTAGCAAAACCAATGGCAACCAAAAAAAGAGGGTTAGGCAGAGGCCTTGATGCTTTATTAGGTAGTGCAACAGCGACAACTGTTGTAGAAAGCAGTGATGAACAAAACATCCCGTTAGACAAGCAACTAGAAGAGCTGCCTGTTGAGTGGGTTCAACGTGGACGCTACCAACCCCGCCGTGATATGCACCCTGAAGCACTAGAGGAATTAGCCAGTTCTATAAAAGCCCAAGGGGTAATGCAACCCATTGTGGTACGACCTATTGGTCAAAATAAATACGAAATAATCGCCGGTGAAAGACGCTGGCGCGCAACGCAACTTGCAGGTTTAGAAAAAATTCCTGCTGTTATTCGCGAAGTGCCCGATGAAGCAGCCATTGCTATGGCGCTCATTGAAAATATTCAGCGTGAAGATTTAAATCCAATTGAAGAAGCCATGGCGCTTCATAGACTACAGCAGGAGTTTGGTTTAACTCAGCAGCAAGTAGCTGATGCAGTAGGCAAATCACGTGCTACCATTACAAACTTATTGCGCTTAATGACCCTGGCTGATGATGTCAAAACCATGCTTGAACATGGTGATCTAGAAATGGGTCATGCCAGAGCTATTTTAACCCTAACTAAAACACAACAATTAGTAGCTGCCAAAACCATCGTGGCAAAAGGGCTTTCTGTAAGACAAACTGAAGCACTTGTTCGCCGAATACAAGCTGAAGCTGAAACAACCAAACCTGAACAAAAAATTGACCCAGATATCAAGCAGCTTGAAGAGGAGCTTGGTGAAAAGTTAGGCACTGAAGTATTAGTTCAGCATTCAGCTAAAGGGAAAGGCAAGTTAGTAATAAAATACAACAACTTAGACGAACTAGACGGCGTCTTGGCGCATATTAAATAATTGCTAATATTTATAGCCTGACTACAAATGATTAATTAGTAGTCTATTTTAGATCAATAGCAATTCCTAACATGACAGATGGAAACGCTATTTGTTTAATACCAAGCACACGAATACATTGATGTAGTGTTGATCATATAGGCTATTCGAAATATACTTCTGGCCCCAAATTTTGGCTGAAGTTTATATAAAGCTATTTGGCTATCAATTATCCAACTGTCGGACTTTTATGAGTAGCTAAACCTGAGAATAAGCTACAAAAAAGTTTAAGTTGAATACGACAGTGCGGATAACAAAGGTGTTTTACACCTATTGGCTAATTAATATCCAAATAGTTTTGTTACCCAATTGGTTTTTTACGATTTTGTGGTAGACAGCTTGTAAAGTTGATCGTTTCTTTAAGGTCGTAAGGGGGGACCTTTTGGTAAGGTTAGTAAGGCGAGTAGTTAAACAATGGGGTTAGCTAAAGTAGTTATGGGGGCACCTCATTTACGTAAACCACCAATCTACCGAGTTATTATTGCACAATTCATTGTGACGGTATGTGTAGCATGTGTCTTATTGTTACATAGTGTGGTTACAGCCTACTCGGCATTTTTGGGTGGACTCATTTGTCTGATTCCCAATGCTTATCTTGCCAAAAAAGCCTTTCAATACTCTGGTGCACGAGCAGCTAAACAGATTGCTCACTCCTTTTATAAAGGAGAGGCCGTTAAGCTTGGCTTAACAGCTTTGTTGTTTGCACTGGTGTTTGGTTTTGTTGAGCCTCTCAATGTTTTCGCCTTATTCGGAACCTTTATTTTAGTGCAAACAGTCAACTGGTTTACTGCCCTCTTATTAAAGCTTTAAGCAAGAGGGTGACTAAGGCTTTCTAGAATCAGTTGTTGAAGCTTTAAGTTAAGCACAAATTAAGGCTTTGAGAAAAAAGAGCCAATAAGGTTTTAAAAGAAAGAATTTTAACGTTTTTTGACCGTTTTCTTAGAATTGTCACGAGAGCGTATTATGGCGAGTGAAAATCAAACAGCAACAGAATATATCCAGCATCACCTGCAAAACCTCACCTTTGGCAGACTGCCTGAAGGTTATGAGCGTTATGATGGCACTGTGCTGGCCGACTCAACCTGGACCTTAGCCCATGGTGCTGCCGAAGCAAAAGCTATGGGGTTTTGGGCCTTTCATCTTGACACCTTAGGCTGGGCCGTTGCCTTGGGTTGCTTATTCTTATTCCTGTTTCGAAGAGCAGCAAAAAAAGCCACCAGTGGTGTACCTGGTGCACTACAAAACTTTGTTGAGTTAATGGTCGACTTCGTTGACACCAGCGTTAAAGATACATTCCATGGCCGCAACGCATTAATTGCTCCACTGGCACTCACCATTTTCATTTGGGTGTTCTTAATGAACCTGATGGACCTAGTGCCCGTTGACTGGATTCCACTACTTGCAAGCGCCATTGGTATTGAGTACATGAAGGTAGTACCTACTACCGATCCAAACGCCACTATTGCAATGGCACTCGGTGTATTCTTCCTGATTATTTACTACAGCATCAAGGTTAAGGGGGTTGGCGGCTTTGTCGGTGAGCTTACCCTTCAGCCATTTGGCAAGTGGATGATCCCATTTAACTTGCTGCTAGAAGGAGTTGGTTTAATCGCCAAGCCAATATCACTGGCGTTACGTCTATTCGGTAACCTTTATGCTGGTGAGCTGATCTTTATCTTGATCGCCCTAATTCCTGTTTGGTGGGCTCAGTGGTTCTTGTCTGTTCCATGGGCAATCTTCCATATTTTGGTAATTACGTTACAGGCTTTCATCTTCATGATGTTAACCATCGTTTACCTAAGCATGGCCCACGAAGATCACTAAACAAGATTGTAGTTATTAACTTTTTTATCATTAACTTTGTTTACGACAACTGTCGGGAGGAAATATGGAAACTGTAGTTGGTATGACAGCAATTGCCGTAGGTCTGTTGATCGGTCTGGGTGCATTAGGTACTGCGATCGGCTTCGGTATATTGGGCGGTAAATTCTTAGAAGGCGCTGCTCGTCAGCCAGAAATGGTACCAATGCTTCAGGTGAAAATGTTCATCGTTGCAGGTCTGTTAGACGCGGTGACCATGATCGGTGTAGGTATTGCATTATTCTTCACCTTCGCTAACCCATTTGTCGCATTAGTACAAGGGTAATTATTGTGCTTAAACGACTAATGCCAGTCGTTGTAAAGCATTAGTTTTCCTTAACACTAAAAGCGAGAGGTGTTGGCATGAATCTCAATGCAACCCTTATAGGGCAATCACTAGCATTTGCGATCTTCGTGATCTTTTGCATGAAGTACGTGTGGCCACCCGTTACACAAGCTTTGCGCGATCGTCAAAAGAAAATTGCGGATGGATTAGAAGCTGCTGATCGCGCTAAACGTGATCTGGAGTTGGCTCAAGAAAAAGCCAGCAAGCAACTGCGTGAGGCCAAAGAGCAAGCTGCTGAGATCATCGAGCAAGCCAACAAGCGGGCAAATCAAATTGTTGAAGAAGCGAAAGACCAGGCTCGGTCAGAAGGCGAACGACTTAAAGTCGCCGCCCAGGCTGAGATTGATCAAGAGCTTAACCGAGCAAAAGAAGCATTGCGTAGCCAAGTGGCAAGCATTGCTGTTGCTGGTGCTGAGAAAATCCTGGCGCAACAAATTGACAAGAAAGCCCAGAGCAAACTCGTTGATCAGCTAGCCGCTGAGCTGTAACCAAGGGGGTTATCCATATGGAACTGACCACCTTAGCCCGGCCTTATGCTAAAGCTGCGTTTGAATATGCACTTGCGCATAAAGCATTAGCCAAATGGTCAGAAATGTTGGCTATCGCATCCGCTGTATCACAAGCTGAAAAAATTCAGCAAGTACTTGGCTCTCCTGGGTTGACCACAACCCAGCAAGCCGATGCCTTTGTTGAAGTCTGTGATAAAGAGCTGGATGAACAAGGCGCAAATTTCATTCGTGCTTTAGCTTCGAATAAACGTTTAACTTTGCTGCCACTCATTGCAGGACTTTTTGAGCTATTAAAAGCAGAGCAAGAAAAGTCTATTGACGTCACCATTACTTCAGCGATGAAGTTAACGAGTACACAGCAAGAGAAATTGGCAAAAGCACTCAGCAAGCGTTTAGGTCGCGATGTAAATGTCGTGAACGAGGTTGATGAAAGTTTAATCGGTGGCTTGGTCATCAAGGCAGGTGACCTGGTTATTGATGGCTCAATAAGCGCCAAACTTCATCGACTGGCCGACGCGATGAAATCCTGAGTTTAAAGGGGCAAAGCATGCAGCAACTAAATCCATCAGAAATCAGCGATATTATAAAACAGCGCATCGACAAGCTCGATGTTAGCTCTGATGCCCGTAATGAGGGCACAATCGTCAGCGTATCCGATGGTATCGTTCGGATTCACGGATTAGCTGACGTAATGTACGGCGAAATGATTGAGTTCCCAGGCAGCGTTTATGGCATGGCCTTAAACCTGGAAAGAGACTCAGTTGGTGCCGTTGTTTTAGGTGATTATCAAGATTTGGCCGAAGGCCAAACCGCTAAATGTACTGGTCGTATCTTAGAAGTACCGGTTGGTAACCCGCTGTTGGGCCGTGTGGTAGACGCACTGGGTAACCCAATTGATGGTAAGGGACCACTGGATACTGAGTTAACTTCACCAGTCGAAAAAGTAGCGCCAGGTGTTATCAGCCGTCAATCAGTAGACCAGCCAGTACAAACTGGTTTGAAAGCGATTGACTCGATGGTGCCTATCGGTCGTGGTCAGCGTGAGCTGATTATCGGTGACCGCCAGATTGGTAAGTCTGCCGTAGCGATTGATACCATCATCAACCAAAAAGGCACAGGCATTAAGTGTATCTACGTTGCCATCGGCCAGAAGCAATCTTCTATTGCTAACGTTGTTCGCAAACTAGAAGAGCATGGTGCCATGGATCACACCATTATTGTTGCCGCTGGTGCAGCCGACCCTGCAGCAATGCAGTTCCTGGCTCCATTTGCTGGCTGCTCAATGGGTGAATACTTCCGTGATAACGGTGAAGATGCACTGATTGTTTATGATGACTTGACCAAGCAAGCTTGGGCTTATCGTCAAATTTCATTATTGCTTCGTCGCCCACCTGGACGTGAAGCGTATCCTGGTGACGTTTTCTACTTGCACTCTCGCTTGCTTGAGCGTGCCGCTAGGGTAAATGCTGAATACGTAGAAAAATTCACTGACGGAAAAGTGAAAGGTAAAACAGGCTCATTGACTGCTTTACCAATCATTGAAACACAGGCCGGTGACGTATCTGCATTCGTTCCTACTAATGTAATTTCGATTACTGATGGTCAGATCTTCCTGGAAACAAGCTTGTTTAACTCAGGTATCCGACCAGCAATTAACGCAGGTCTGTCCGTATCTCGGGTAGGTGGTGCAGCGCAAACGAAAGTCATCAAGAAACTTGGTGGTGGTATTCGTCTAGCGCTAGCCCAATACCGTGAATTGGCAGCATTCTCTCAGTTTGCTTCTGACTTGGATGAAGCAACTCGTAAGCAATTGGAGCACGGTCAGCGTGTTACTGAGTTAATGAAGCAAAAGCAATACTCACCAATGAGTGTTGCCGAGATGGCGGTCAGTCTGTATGCAGCAGACAAAGGTTACCTCGAAGACGTTGAGCTGAAGAAAGTCGGTGACTTTGAAGCCGCATTGATTTCTTACATGAACAGCGAACAAGCTGATCTAATGAAAGAAATCAATGAGACTGGCGGCTACAGCGATGAAATCGAGAAAGGCCTGAAGGAAGGGATTGAGAAGTTTAAAGCAACTCAAACCTGGTAAGCCTTGTTAATCTAGGATAATCACAGCGAATGGGCTTTAGAGGCGGCCGTCAAGTGATGAATCTTAGGAGCTTATTAAAATAAGTGACTGGGATGAAGAATGAAGACAACAAACCATAACGTTCATTCGCGAAGATTAACTTACTGCTGCAAAGCTGACATGTTTACTGTGTCACTAACCTGAAATAGGTGCTACATGGCAGTCGGAAAAGAGATTCGCACACAGATTGCGAGTATCAAAAACACGCAAAAAATTACCAGCGCCATGGAAATGGTGGCCGCTAGTAAGATGCGTAAAGCCCAGGACCGGATGCAACACAGCCGCCCTTATGCTTTGCGGATTCGTGAAGTTGTTGGCCATATCGCCAACTCGACACCAGAGTATCGCCATGCCTACATGACCGACCGTGAAGTAAAGCGAGTAGGGTTTATTGTAGTTTCCACTGATCGTGGCCTTTGCGGTGGCTTGAATATCAACTTATTCAAGAAAACCGTCAATGAGATGAAAGCATGGGATGACAAAGGTGTAGAAGTCGATCTGTGTTTAGTAGGAAGTAAAGCAGGCGCGTTTTTCCGCCATTTTGGTGGAAATATCGAAGCGTTAATAAACGGTCTGGGCGATACGCCATCGCCATCCGACTTAGTCGGTGGTGTAAAAGTCATGCTTGATGCATATGACGAAGGCAAAATCGACCGGTTATTCCTGGTATACAATCAGTTCGTCAATACCATGACGCAAAAGCCGCATACCGAGCAGCTCTTACCTTTAAAGCCAATTGAAGATAAGGCCTTAAAGCATCATTGGGATTATATCTATGAGCCCGATGCTAAAGAGTTACTGGATGGGTTATTGGTTCGTTATATCGAATCACAAGTTTATCAAGCAGTCGTAGAAAACAATGCCTGTGAGCAAGCTGCTCGAATGGTTGCCATGAAGAGTGCAACTGATAACGCAGGTGAACTGATTGGTGAACTGCAACTGGTGTATAACAAAGCCCGCCAAGCGGCAATTACCCAGGAAATTTCAGAGATCGTGGGCGGCGCTGCCGCTGTTTAACGGTTAAACAGGTTCATTAAGATTGGTAGAGGAACCAGCTATGAGTAGCGGACGTATCGTACAAATTATCGGCGCCGTTATCGACGTGGAATTCCCTCGCGACTCTGTACCTAAAGTGTATGATGCTCTTAATGTTGAGGGCAAAGAAACCACACTTGAGGTGCAACAACAGCTAGGTGATGGCGTTGTACGTTCTATTGCAATGGGTTCAACTGAAGGGTTGAGCCGCGGCTTAAATGTGAATAACACTGGTGCACCAATTGCTGTGCCAGTAGGTAAAGAAACCTTAGGTCGGATCATGGACGTCTTGGGTAACCCCATTGACGAAGCCGGTCCAATCGGTGAGAAAGAGCGCTCTGCTATTCACCGTGAAGCACCTAAGTTTGCTGACCAAGCGGCAACGAATGAGTTGCTAGAAACCGGTATTAAAGTAATCGACTTGGTTTGCCCATTCGCTAAGGGTGGTAAAGTTGGTCTGTTCGGTGGTGCGGGTGTAGGTAAAACCGTAAACATGATGGAGCTTATTCGTAACATTGCGATTGAGCACAGTGGTTACTCTGTATTCGCTGGAGTAGGTGAGCGGACACGGGAAGGTAACGATTTCTATCATGAGATGAAAGAGTCCAACGTACTCGACAAAGTATCACTGGTATATGGCCAGATGAACGAGCCACCAGGAAACCGTTTACGGGTTGCCCTGACTGGTTTGACCATGGCGGAGAAATTCCGTGATGAAGGTCGTGACGTACTCTTGTTCGTTGACAACATCTATCGTTACACCTTGGCAGGTACTGAGGTATCAGCACTGCTAGGTCGTATGCCTTCTGCGGTAGGTTATCAGCCTACACTGGCTGAAGAGATGGGTGTACTTCAGGAGCGGATCACATCAACCAAGACAGGTTCTATCACGTCTATTCAGGCGGTATACGTACCTGCAGATGACTTGACTGACCCATCTCCTGCAACAACTTTCGCTCACTTGGATGCAACGGTTGTATTGTCACGTCAAATTGCTGAGCTAGGTATCTATCCTGCAATTGACCCACTGGACTCTACTTCACGCCAGCTTGACCCATTAGTAATAGGTCAAGAGCATTATGAAGTGGCCCGTGGTGTTCAGGCAGTATTACAGCGCTATAAAGAGCTGAAAGACATTATCGCTATCCTGGGTATGGATGAGCTGTCTGAAGAAGACAAGCTAACTGTATCTCGTGCTCGTAAAATTCAGCGGTTCTTATCACAGCCATTCTTCGTGGCAGAAGTATTTACCGGTTCACCAGGTAAATATGTACCACTGAAAGAAACTATTCGTGGCTTCAAGGGCATCCTGAATGGCGAATATGACGACCTGCCAGAGCAAGCGTTCTATATGGTTGGTTCAATTGATGAAGCAGCAGAAAAAGCTAAATCAATGAAATAAAACAACAGCGGTAAGGTTACTCTTTAGCAACAAACTATTTTTAGTTTAGTAACAAGTTAAAAGCAGCCTTACCGTTGCTACGTCATTCAGAGAGAGGGTAAAAAAGGACACACACTACATGTTGTACTTTGATAACACTCCCTCAAGCCAGCGAGGCAAACAACAATGGCAATTACAGTGCATTGCGATATAGTCAGCGCCGAAACCGAAGTTTTTTCTGGCTTAGTGGAAATGGTGATTGCCCCTGGGCAACTAGGTGATTTAGGTATTGCACCTGGCCATGCACCTCTGCTGACAAACCTTAAGCCTGGCCCTATCCGGGTAATTAAGCAAAGTGGTGAAGAAGAAATATACTACCTGTCTGGTGGGTATTTAGAAGTACAGCCAAGCGAGATTAAAGTATTAGCAGACTATGCTATACGCGCAACGGATGTAGACGAAGCCTCTGCTTTGAAAGCCAAAAAAGAAGCTGAGCAGCTGATGGCTGATAAGAGCAGTGAATTTGACTACTCTCGCGCAAAATCTCAACTTGCAGAGGCTGCGGCACAACTTCGCACATTGGAACAAATTCGAAAGAAATTGGGCCACTAGAGAATATTTCAATACCGAAAAAGGGTAGCATATTGCTGCCCTTTTTTTGTTTTATACCCTTCGCGAATATTTTTTACGCATTAGTTATAGTCAAAGTGAAAAAACTATTCTCGAAGAGTATATATACTTAATAACTGTCGGATTTGGATATAAAGACCATGAAGGTAGATACAGTTATTCTGGCTGCTGGCCAAGGTACCCGCATGAAGTCAAACCTGCCCAAGGTGCTTCATGAAATTGCCAAAAAACCTATGCTGGCCCATGTTATTGAAGCCGCACAACAGGCAGTGACAGAGAGCCAAACTCATGTGGTCATTGGCCATGGTAGTGACCAAGTCAAATCAACGTTGGGTAACTACCCAGTCAGCTGGGTATTACAAGAGCAGCAACTCGGCACTGGTCATGCAGTTCATCAAGCCATAGAGCACGTCTCAAGTTCAGATCTAGTGCTGATTTTATACGGCGATGTGCCGCTATTGAAAAAAGAGACAATACAGCAGCTCATTAATGCAGCTCAACAAACAGGGTTCGCCTTATTAACAGTCACACTTGCAGATGCAACCGGCTATGGTCGTATTGTACGTAGCAGTGAAGAAAAAATTACAGCTATTGTTGAACATAAAGATGCCACCCCCGAGCAGTTATCTATAAACGAAATTAACACCGGTATCATGGCTGTTAATTCCGAAAAACTACAACAGTGGTTACCTAAACTATCTAATAACAATGCACAGGGTGAATATTATTTGACTGATATTGTTGCCATGGCTGTTACAGATGGCATGACCATTACTGCTGTACATCCCACTTGCGAGCAAGAAGTGGAAGGGGTCAATAATAAAGTACAACTCGCCAAGTTAGAACGCTGGCATCAGCAACAACTAGCAGAAGGGCTGATGGTAGCAGGCGCAACCTTAAGAGACCCTAGCCGTGTTGATATTCGCGGTGAAGTAACTGTTGGCAAAGATGTCATCATTGACGTTAATGCTGTCTTTGAAGGTAGCGTAACACTTGGTGATAATGTCACCATCGAACCCAACTGTATTCTAAAAGACTGTCAGGTTGGCTCAAATACCATTATTAAAGCCAACTCTATCATCGAAGAATCTGTTGTACACGACAACTGCGATATCGGCCCTTTTGCTCGTCTTAGACCAGGAACAGAGTTAGCAGAAAAAGCCAAAGTCGGTAACTTTGTAGAAACCAAAAAAACCAAAATTGGTACCGGCAGTAAAGTGAATCACCTCAGCTATGTGGGTGATGCAGAAGTTGGGGCTGGCGTTAATATTGGTGCAGGCACGATCACCTGCAATTATGATGGTGCCAACAAATTTCAAACCACGATTGAAGACAATGTATTTATTGGCTCCAATACCTCACTGGTAGCACCAGTCACTGTCAGCCAAGGTGCAACGACTGGCGCAGGGTCAACCATTACCAAAAATGTGCCAGCCAATGAGTTAGCAATCGGTAGAGCCCGCCAGACAAACTTAGGGGGATGGCAACGGCCCACCAAAAAATCTTAGTCTTCGTGAATTACTTTGAAAGGGGAAGCTGGTTTGTACCTCAGTTCTAATCCCCCCTTTGGAAAAGGGGGGCTAGGGGGGATTTAAATTGGACTGAATAGGTAAGTAGGCTGTTGAAGGTGGCTTGAGTAGATCTTCATGAAATCCCCCTCGATCCCCCTTTTTAAAAGGGGGAGGCTAGAGTTCTAATAATGCCTTTTGCAACAGACTAGCGAAGTAGAAAAAACTTACTTCATGTATTTTCACAACTGACTATATAGTAAACAGTTTATTTTATTGGTAGGAAAGAGTTTAAATTAAAGGAACTCAACTATGTGTGGAATTGTTGGTGCAGTAGCGCAACGTGATGTAGCAGATATATTAGTGGAAGGCCTACGCCGTTTGGAATACCGTGGTTATGATTCTGCTGGCGTTGCAATAATTGATAATGAAAGCCAACTAAAACGAATTCGGCGGTTAGGCAAAGTAGCCGAGCTGGCTGATGCTTTAAGTTTGGAGCCTTTAACTGGCGGCACCGGTATTGCCCATACTCGCTGGGCAACCCATGGCGAGCCGAGTGAGCGTAACGCCCATCCCCACTTTTCAGGTGATGATATTGCTGTTGTCCACAATGGTATTATTGAAAACCATGAAATTTTAAGAAACTACCTGGTACAAAGTGGTTACGAGTTTACCTCTGATACAGATACTGAGGTCATTGCTCACCTGATTCATCATGAGATGAAATCCAATGGTAATTTATTAGATGCCGTCAAAAGAGCTGTTCATCAATTGGACGGCGCCTATGGGATGATGGTTGTTGATCGTCGTGACCCAAGCAGAGCAATTGCTGCTCGCTCTGGTAGCCCTTTAGTGGTTGGTTTAGGTATTGGTGAAAACTTTATCGCTTCTGACCAACTGGCTTTATTACCCGTTACTCGTCGTTTTATGTTTTTGGAAGAAGGCGATGTGGTAGAAATTTCTCGCCAATCCGTTCAAGTGTATAACGCCAAAGGTGATAAAGTAGAGCGGGAAATTTCTGAAAGCTCAGTTGAACATGATGCTGGTGATAAAGGGAAATACCGCCATTTCATGTTAAAAGAAATTCATGAACAGCCTGATGCCATCAATAATACGCTTGAAGGGCGGTTAAACGAAAAACAAATCATCGAAGAAAGTTTTGGTCCTAACGCCAAAGAGCTATTTAATAAAACAGAAGCCGTACAAATTATTGCTTGTGGAACCAGCTATCACGCAGGCATGGTAGCCCGCTACTGGTTTGAAGAAATTGCCGGTATTCAGTGTAATGTAGAAATTGCATCAGAATTTCGCTATCGCAAATCCTTTGTGCCTAAAAACTGCTTATTTGTCACTATTTCTCAGTCAGGCGAAACAGCCGATACATTAGCAGCACTGCGTCTAGCCAAAGAGACTGGTTATATGGCCTCACTGAGTATTTGTAATGTTCCTGGCTCTTCACTAGTTAGAGAATCCGACCTGTCCTTCATGACTAGAGCCGGTGCTGAAATTGGTGTTGCCTCAACTAAAGCATTTACCACTCAATTAATCGCACTATTAATGTTAGTCACTTCTATAGCTAAACAAAAAGGCTTAGCAAAAGAGCAAGAAGCCAAAATAGTTAAAGCCTTAAAAGAAGTCCCTAATAAAATTAACCATGTTTTACAACTCAGTGATGACATCGAGCACTTGGCTGAAGAATTCAGCGAAAAACACCACAGTTTATTTTTAGGCCGCGGCAACCAATACCCCATTGCTATGGAAGGGGCTCTAAAATTAAAAGAAATATCCTACATCCATGCAGAAGCCTACGCAGCAGGTGAATTAAAACACGGTCCATTAGCATTAATCGACACTGACATGCCCGTGGTAGTGGTAGCACCTAATAACGAATTATTGGAAAAATTAAAATCCAATATGGAAGAAGTCCGCGCCCGCGGTGGACTACTTTACGTCTTTGCCGACACCCACACCAAGCTATCAAATTCTGAAGGCGTAAAAGTGATGCACCTGGAAGACGTACCAGAAGTCATCGCCCCCATCATCTACACAGTACCTTTACAGCTACTGTCTTATTATGTAGCGATAATTAAAGGAACAGATGTGGATCAGCCTAGGAATTTGGCGAAATCAGTGACTGTCGAGTAAATCTCTTACCTGCCCATGACTTTATTAAATACATTTTTTATATAGCATGGGCAAAATAAAAACACGCAAGTTCATTGCCTGTTTATTTTTCACGACTGAATGTATACCCGTCGCGAATCATTTTTAGGTTTTGTTATCGTCGTTCCTCACTCCAATCACCTACTCCAATAGGCTCATGAGGCTTCGTCACTTGATGGCCTTACCTAAAAACCCTTCTCATTGGGTATAGTTACTATCAAAAAAATAGTTAATCTAAAAACAAGTATTTATATTGCAATATAATCGTCTTCTTACAAAAACAATAAGCTTGTAAGACAAGCTAAATGTATACTCAGAAAAGATACATGCCTCGCACATTCACATCCTGCTACTCAAGATAAAAGGTGAACTTAAAAGCGATTGATAAGCAAAGCAGCATAGTCATAATACAAATCAATCTAAATATTTGCTGAAGCAAAGGAAAATATGCCTCATACTGTTAAGGGCACCTCTAATAATCAATACATGTACAACTACAGCAATGGAACTGTATTCTTTTTTGCAATGGAAAGCCTATTCATTATATAAAAACTTATTAGGCTGAGGATACAATGGAAGCACCAGCATACCCGGCTGATGAAAATGTGCGCTTAGCGACTCTTAATTCTTTGAATCTATTGAATACAGGACCTGAAGAGCGTTTTGATCGATATACCAGACTAGCTAAGCAAATATTTGGTGTACCGATTGTTTTAATTTCTCTTGTTGACCGTCACCGTCAGTGGTTTAAATCCAATATTGGCTTGCCTGTCAGCGAAACTGATAGAAGTATATCATTTTGTGGACACACAATTCTTAGCTCTAAGCCATTGGTTATTCCTGATACAACGTCTGATCACCGTTTTAAAGATAACCCCCTGGTGACAGCAGAACCGTTTATTCGATTTTATGCTGGATACCCTCTAGAAGTTCCTAATGGCTGTCGTTTAGGGACTTTATGTCTCATTGACAACCATCCACGCATTTTTAACCACAACCATATCAACGACCTAAAAACCATTGCTCAACTAGTACAAGATGAAATAGGATCCTACCAAGATGCTACACTGAATGAGATAACAAAAATATCCAATAACAAAGGAGTCCAGATATTAATACAGTTGCTAATGGACCTGCATTATCAACCAGAGCTAGAGGTGACTATATTCTTTTTTCAACTTGAGCCAAGTCCAACAAAAAATACAACTACATGTAACCACTATCCAATTTTAGAATTTTCCCGTTTATTATTAGAAGCTTGTAGCACGGCTTGTGTGGCTGGCCATATTAAAGAGTTCACTTTCATGGCTCTCTTTACTGGGGAGCAAGATATAACCAGTTTGTCATCGCTTTCTCACCTAAGCTTTTTAACTCAACAATATAATCTGAAAAACCCTATCATGAAAGTTCGTTACACTTATACTACAAACTATGATGTTTTGGCAAACTTACCTTCTCTTATTCAATTATTTAACAATTATGAGTATTAAATTTAATTTATTACCAATAAGCCATCCGGGTTTTCCGGATAGCTTATGTATTGCAATCAATTTTTATAAAACTCATCCTGTATCCGTTTACAGTAACTGACCAGATTTTCAAAGCGACGTGCTATTTTATTAAAATCATTATCAACATCAACTAAAATACATTCAGCTAAAAAGGCATAAGTACTAGCATCTAGCGAGCAAGGTTTATCACCTAACAAATATGCTTTTTCGCCTAGCATTACTGATAAACTTTTCAGGGAGTGAGAGAAAATTTGTTTTATTTCCTCATTTGAATGCCGCCCTAATCCTTGCTTATCTAACGATTTTTTTACACCATTACGAAGAACTAATGGCAATACTTGTTTAAGAGGAAATGGCATTGAACTAAAAAATTCTTTCTTAAGAATCGGCCACGTATCCTCACACATCCAGCGAGAGTAAACTATACACCAGTAAAAGTTTTCATCTAACGATTTTGACACCAAATGTGCTATTGCCTTTTGTTCATCTGATAACCATTGATCTAGTGTTGACTGATATTTTTTTTCTAAATATTCAATAATAAAATAAGAATCGCCAATAGCTTTTCCATCATCTTCAATAAAAGGAAGCTTACCTTTAGGTGCTTTTTTCAAGTTTGCTATACCTGATGCTTCCTCAAATTTAATACCCGACATTCTCAAATAGGTATTAACTTTCAAAACAAACGGGCTGGGATCTACTATTCCAAACCCACTTCCAAAACCATATAGCTTCACCACTTGCCAAGTCCCCCTACATTTTCCATAAAACATTCATTAATGATTAAACTATAGGCCACTGCTACTGACAGCAGTATGTCAGTAGCTTTTTATTTTAGTCAGTAAGCTGTCACAACCAGAACCATCGATGAACAATCATGGCTTCTAACCACCCCCTCCAGATTGATTACTACAAACCATTCTGTTTAGCAGAGCAAATTGATTACAACATCCAGTCAAATGTTCAATATTCAACCAAAAAAGACTGAAGGACATAAATACAGCCTTGTAGATTTGCAAAATCAAAACCTCTAGAATGCGCTTGCCAGAAAACACTAATGGTATAGATGCTTCATTTGCCCTGGGTAAAGTCAGTGTCTAAAAAGGAGGTCGCTTTTCAGAAAGTATGGGTTAAGTGTGTAATCTGGAAAGCTTTACAATATGTGTGAAAGGTAAGTACCAATTACTATCAGTATAGCTGAGAAAATATATAAGAGAATTGTGCATGCAAGAGCAAGTGTTATCAAGAAATGAGTTATTTAACTTAAGAAATATATTAGTTTTTGTTATCCCTTCTTTGTTAGGAATTTTGTTGTTTATGACACCTGTGGCTTACCAGGATGGCCTTACTATTCCTGTTGCTATTCTAGCAAAAAGTATAAAAACAGCGCTTGGTGATAATGCTACTTTATTGATTACTTGTTTGGTGGCTCTATCCGCAATTATCAGTCTTATCACCAAAATATTAAAACCTACTCTAATTACCCGTAATCCTTTTTTAAATGCATTATTTAATGAGTCCTGGTTTTGGCTCGCCATGCGTTTCTTGGGCGCTGTTTTTATTATTCTTGTTTTCTTAAAAACAGGCTCCGATATACTGTATAGTGACGCCACAGGTGGGTTGGTATTAAATGACTTACTGCCAACACTATTATCTGTCTTTATATTTGCAGGGCTATTACTACCATTATTAGTCAATTTTGGGCTGCTTGAATTATTAGGTACCTTGTTGACTGTGATAATGAAGCCTCTTTTCAAGTTACCAGGTCGTTCAGCAATTGACTGTATGACTTCATGGTTGGGCGATGGCACAGTCGGTATCTTATTAACCAATCAACAGTATGAAAACCGTCATTATACTCAGCGGGAAGCTACCGTTATTGCCACAACGTTTTCTGCTGTTTCGATTTCTTTTAGTTTAATTGTTATTGCTCAAGTTAAATTAGAGCATTTGTTTCTACACTTTTACTTAACGGTGTGTTTGGCTGGCTTCGTGGCAGCGGTTATCGTACCTCGTCTCCCCCCATTAAGCTGGAAAAAAGATCACTACATTGACGGTAGTGAAAAGAACAAAAATGAAGCAATTGTACCTGAAGGACACACCTTGATTTCTTGGGGATTTGAACAGGCTTTACACAAAGCTAATTCTATTACCAGCTTCAAGAAAGTATTCATGGATGGCTTCAATAATGTTATTAGCTTAGTGTTTGGCTTGTTACCCGTAATAATGGCTGTAGGCACATTAGCGTTGGTTGTTGCCGAACATACGCCAGTATTCGAATGGTTAGGAAAACCGTTTCTGCCTTATTTAGAGCTACTACAAATACCTGAAGCGGTGGCAGCCTCTAAAACAATAGTGGTTGGTTTTGCTGATATGTTTATTCCATCAATACTTGCCGCTTCCATTGAAAACGAAATGACTCGGTTTGTTATTGCAGCAATGTCTGTCACTCAATTGATTTATCTGTCTGAAGTGGGTGCGTTGTTATTAGCCAGTCGTATCCCTGTCTCTTTATGGGAGTTATTTATCGTGTTCTTGTTAAGAACTCTGGTAACACTACCTGTTATTGCAGGGGTGGCTCACCTTATTTTCTAAGCTTAAGCCTGGACCTCAGGCCCAACTTGTTATGGTTTTGAGCTGTCACTTGGCACTGATGGCATCAAAACCTGTTCCTTAGCCAAATCTGGCTCACCGCACTGTTCTAGCATAACTGCCCGTACTGCGTCACGCAGCCTCACACTCGCAGCGAAATCATTTCCATCTGGCATCACTGGCTCCCCAATATAAACAGTGATGCTACCTTGATGTGGAAACCATTGACCATCACGTAAAATAGAGCGTGTACCCCGTATCGTAATAGGTACAACTGGCAGACCTTCTTGGGCAGCAACATGAAAAGCACCCAAATGAAAAGCAAGCAAGCCTGGCATTCTAGTCAATGTACCTTCTGGGAAAGATATGATTCGCTCTCCCGCTTGCGCTGCCTGGCACTGCCGTTTGGTATCTTCCACACCCCCAGCTGCTTCAGTTCGATGCGCGAATAACGCTCCCAGCCGACGGAGAAATGGGCCAGCGAGAGCCTGTTTGGATAACTCCGATTTAGCGACAAAGGTAATCTCACCAGCAATGGCAGCAGAAATTACCAGCGAATCCAGATAGCTAGAATGGTTAGCAACCAGAATCACTTTTTCCTTAGGGACTATTACATTTCCTGCCAACTTAAGTGGTGTACCTACCAAATGGAAAAACAACCACGCCGCTCCATGCACTGCACTGTGTCTCCAGCGTCGCCTGGGCAAGATAATGACAAGCCCCCATAACGAAGCGGCGATCAAGCCAAGCATAAACCACCAATAGCCCGCATAGAGTGCCGCACCCACACGCTGCCAACTACGTCTAACTCGGCTTCCCATACCCGCTGCAGCTAAGGCAAAAAGCTGAAGCCACAGCTGTTTTGGCTTAGTGCTTAACGCCCCAGCTTCATACAGCTCCTTCGTAGCAGCGCGACGAATCTTACCGCTTGATGTTTTTGGTATCGTGCGAGGAGGGACAAACTCGATCACATCCAATGGCACATCGAGGGATGCAACACAGACCTCTCTGATTGCTTTATGCAACTCAGCAAGTGCTGCCGTATCTGTAAGTTTCGTTTCAACGACCAATACCAGTTGCTCTGTACCTGCATTCAGGTCAGCACTAGACACCGCAGCGACACAGCCTTTACGTACACCTTGCAGCTGGCCAACGGTTTCTTCAATTTCGTGGGGATAGATATTACGGCCGGCCTTGATGATAATGTCTTTGATCCGGCCAGTCACATAGACATCGCCCTGTACCATATAAGCCAAATCACCACTTTCCAGCCAGCCATTAGTTAAGAGTGCTGCAGTTTTCTCCTTATTTCTGAAGTATCCTGCTGTTGCTGAAGGACCTTTAAACTGCAGTCGCCCCTGTTTTCGCTCTGGCAGCTCGCGGCCTGAGTCATCCACAATGCGTATCTGATGCCCAGCTAAAGGCCGTCCACAGGCAGCAAAGCTGAGGGCACTTGGATCATCTGCACCTGCTAATACAGCAGCACCACGACGGGTAAGCGCAGTTCGGTTGATACGCTCCACAATTGGTGCTCGTCCTAAAGGCGGAAATGCTAATCCCACTGAGTTTTCAGCAAGCCCATAGACTGGCATCATCACTTCTGGCCGGAACCCGTAGGGTGCAAAACACTTGCTGAAACGGTCGATAGTGGCAACGCTAACAGGCTCCGCGCCATTAAGCATAATCCGCAGAGAGCTGAGATCCTGCCCCTTCATATCCTCTTTCCGCACACTTTTACAGCACAGCTCAAAGGCAAAATTCGGCGCTACTGACAAAGTGCCACGATGACGAGATATAGCATGCAGCCAGCGTGATGGTTCCGCTAAAAAGGCCAGAGGAGGCATGATCACAGCGAGTGCTCCCAAATACAACGAGCCTAACCAAGCCCCTATCAACCCCATATCGTGATAAAGCGGCAACCAGCTCACAAACACATCTGTCGAGTTAGCTTCTAGCGCCTCACCCATAGCACGGATATTAGCCAGTAGATTGGCATGAGTTAGTACAACACCTTTTGGGTCACCCGTGCTACCAGATGTATATTGGATCAGTGCAATAGCTTCAGTAGCTACGAGCATCGGCGCATCCAAGGAGCCATTTTCGGTCAGTCCGTCAACCGTTTTAATATGCCGAAGACTCGTCACCAAACCAAACAGCAATGCCCCCACCCGATAGAGTTCATCACTTACAATAAGGATGGCTGCCTCAGCATTTGCCAAAATGCTGGCCTGACGGCGCAAATGATCTTCAACCTGAGACTGTCTGAAAGGGGGATAAAGAGGCACTGGCACACCGCCTGCGTATAGAATGCCAAAGAATACCTCGAAAAAGTCAGGTTTTGTTGCCAGCATAATTGCAACCCTGGCCCCTGGCTCCAAGCCATGCTCTATCAAGCCTTTCGCAATCTTAAGTGCAGCTGTGTGAAGTGCACCATAGCTCAAGCTTTGTTCTAGGGCTTCACTTTGCCAAACCTTCAGGTGGGGGCGCTCTGGGTGGGTTGTTGCATGAAAGTTGAGAACATCAATAAGTGTTGTTGCAGTGATAGGTTCCTTAACTTCCGGCAGGCTAATAGGTATTTCATCTCTGGTCCATCCACTACCTGCCGGCTTAGCCACCTGAAGTGCATCCAGCAAATCCTGTAGGGAGTTTGCACTGCTAAGCAGCTCATCTGGCAGGTGCACCTTAAAAGCCCGGTCAAGCCGCAGTATCAACTCTGCTCGCCCCAAACTATCGAGGCCCAAATCTCGGTCCAGGTCGCAGTCTAATGTGACATGATGCAAACGCCCTAAATGGGGGTGCAGCTCTTCTGCTAAACCACCAGCAATCCGAAGCAATGCTGGTGCTAAATTATCATCCGTATCGTCATGCAAATCATGTCTGTCGGGTTCAAGTTCACCAGTCATTCTGAAAGTTTAACTGCTCCGTTAATACAGCGCGAACGCTTATTCCACTAGGGGTAAGACCAGTTGCTAAAAAAACTCCCTGTTTTTATTCCAGAAAACACCTTCTGAAAATAACCACTCATAATACGAGGGGTTAATGATTGCAGCCCTAAGCTACGAAAATAGATTTAATGAAAATTAATCGTCTTTTTAATTTAATAGTAACCCACCTTAAGTTATTCGACTGGTTATACTTACAGCCTAAATAAGCTTATTAGTATACGTATATTTTCTTGTTTAAGAACCAATGCGGCTTTAATAAATAGTTAAGGGTGATGCTTGTTTATTTCAATACCAATATTTAAATACAAGAAATGTATTAATGAAAAAATTCGCTTACCCACTATAGTTATGTCAGAACAAGTTACCCATGACATTTTTATGGCAGGTTTTTCTACGTCTCTACAAATAATCAGCATCTAAAAAAGCCTTTAAGATTTTATTAGCCTAAAAATAATTAATTATTTTCCACAAGCAATAGAACGATTTTATTCACTTCAAGCTTGTTCACTACAGATTAAATTGAACATTATTTGTTCACAATTACTGAGTGAAGTTTTTCACCTGTTGCGCACGTACCAATTGGCATTATAATAGCCGACTATTTTTTAGACGACTGTTTAACAAAAAAACACCAGCAGTACAACACTAGCTGTTTAGGGGAGTAAATGAAGCAGTTTACACGATTATTGGCTGCAGCTGGGGTGGCTGCCTCCTCGCTTGTCGGGGCCAATACCAATAATACCATCGTTGGCACCTTGCCCGGCGATGTCACTGTCACCAAAAGCGGGGCCGCGAATTACCGCATTCCTATCGAAGTACCACCCGGCATTAATGGCTTACAGCCAAATTTAGCCTTGGTATACGACAGTCAAAAACGTAATGGGCTATTAGGTGTTGGCTGGAAATTAACAGGCATTTCTTCCATTACCCGCTGCCCCACAACTTTAGCTCAAGACGGTTTTATTGATGGGGTGGATTTTGATGATAACGATAAATTTTGTTTAAACGGGGATCGACTGGTTGCTGTTAATGGTGGCACTTATGGTGCTTCTGGTACCGAATATCGCACCGAATACGCCAGTTACCGTAAAATTGTGTCTTATGGATCAGCTGGTAATGGCCCTACTTATTTTAAAGTCTGGTATAAAGACGGCCGGATTGCCGAATTTGGGAATACCGAGGATTCCTTAGTAGAAGCCCAAGGCAAAAATGATGCCTTAAGCTGGGCGATTAATAAAGTCGAAGACCGGTTTGGTAATACCATTAATTTTAATTATTCAGAAAATAATGCAACGGGGGAGCATTATCCCGCTTCAGTGGTTTATGCGGGGACAACCCTTGAATTTAATTTTGAGGAGCGGCCTGATTCGATTTATGGGTATGTTGCTGGCTCAAAATATCAAACAACTAAGCGCTTAAAAAAAGCAACTATCCATTATTTAGACAAAAGTAGTCATTATAATGTGGATTATCAGCATACCGCTAAACCTGAGAAAAGTCTGATTAAGTCTGTGCAGCATTGTGCTGACCAATGTCTACCAGCAACAAGAGTTCAGTGGCAAAAAAACAACGCAGAGGATAGTACTTTTACACCCAAAAAGCTCCTGCTAAAAGACTTTGGGCAACATGCCACTTGGCAAGCTAAAGAGCATGTTCGACGGTTGGTAGATGTTAATGGCGATGGGCTGACTGATATCGTGGGGATCGGCCATCCTGGTGTCTATGTCTCTTATGGCGATGGAAAAAGCTTTTCACCAAAAAAACACTTACTAGCAGATTTTGGGCAACATGCTACTTGGCGTGCTCAAGACCATATTCGGCAATTGGTAGATGTTAATGGCGATGGGCTGACTGATATCGTGGGGATCGGCCATCCTGGTGTCTATGTCTCTTATGGCGATGGAAAAAGCTTTTCACCAAAAAAACACTTACTAGCAGATTTTGGGCAACATGCTACTTGGCGTGCTCAAGACCATGTTCGGCAATTAGTAGATGTTAATGGCGATGGGCTGACTGATATCGTGGGGATCGGCGACCCTGGTGTCTATGTCTCTTATGGCGATGGAAAAAGCTTTTCACCAAAAAAACACTTACTACTCGGTTCCGAAGTTTTTTTAGATTGACATAACTGCTAATTTATTCATGCAGCCGCTCTGTATTTTAATGACTCA
>NZ_JAPMOU010000027.1 GCF_028858535.1 Spartinivicinus poritis | reverse complement strand
ACTTAAAAACGTGCTGTCTGAAGTCGAGAGAATATGTCATGTGTAGTATTATGCCAGATTATAGATTTCTAGCTATATTGAAATTGATGACCCTACACTTTTAGGTGGTGGTGTTTATGGCGATCCTTGTTTTGTATTTGAGAAGCACAGATCATTTTAAAAATTAAACCAAATGTAAAGCGACAATAATAAGTTACGCCTTAATACTAAATAATCCATAAGATCAAAATCCTTATACTGATGTATATTAGCAACCTTTGTATTATTACTTAAGATTTGTCTAAAAATTTTAGAGTATTGAGAAGGTAAGGGTTTTTGAATATAGGGTGTATTTGAGGAATGTATTATGACAATTGCTAGTAATTCTCATTTGACTTTAAACCAAATTGCTACTCAGTTAGAGCAACCTGGAGCAAAACTTAGAGTTAACAATGGTGACTTTTATGTCAAGCAGTCAAGTAAATACGGACAGCTTGTTGCCTATTTTAGTGAGAAAGGCTTGGATTTTTTACCTAGTGTGAAAAAACATCAACAAAATAATAAAGCAACTGTTGAGTTATTTAAGCAAGTGGCTGCTGGTTATGGAGTTAATGTAGCTGACTCAGGAAAAAAAACGCTTAGTGCCTCTACGGTTAATTTTGTTTTAGATAATCGTAAACATAATTTTGGTACTATTGCTGGCACTATAGCTGATCGATATGGAGCACAGGTTAGTTCAGATGTTTCGTTTGGTGTTTTTAGAGGTGTTTTTTACGATAGTAATAAAGAAGCAATAGGGGCTCGTTTTGGTGATATTCTTCCCCCTAAACACTCGCAAGTTCATCTAAGTAATGGTCTAGCTGTTCATGCCAATAAAATTAGCATTAAGGATGATATAGCAAGTTTTATACCTAATAAAGGTGAAACATTTGCTATGCAGGCTCCTACAAAGCAAACTAGAAGCACAATAGACACCCAGGCAAATGTATGGAAAATGATTGCAGAACAAAAAATCGGTGTTGTTGTTGATTTAACAAATGCAGTTGATGAGAAGAAAAGAGCAATTCCACAATATCGACCTGTTGAAAATAATGAGCCTAAACCTTTTGGTCAAACTGTAGTTACTAAAATAAAATTGGGAGATTCTTCTCGTGGCCCATTATATGACCAGAAGTTGGCTGATGGTGATATCACTAAAACTAAATATAGTGTGGCTAAGCGCAATGAACAGGCTGGAAGAGCAGATCAAGTTAGAGCAATTAAGTTTCATAAATGGCCTGACCATGGAGTCATTAAACTAGAACAGCTGAGTAGGCTGGTAGAAGTCATTAGTGATGCCAGGGAAAAAAGTACTTCTGGTAATGTACTCGTTCATTGCACGGCAGGTGTTGGACGTACAGGTACAGTGATTACTGCAGAAAAGCTTTATCAGTTGAATAAAACTGATAAGTTAAATTTAGCTAACTATAAAGAGACCGTTGATAACTTAATTGCAGATGGTAGAGTTTCCAGAGGTAAAGCTTATGTGCAAACTGAAGAGCAATATAAGCTTTTGCAAGAATATGCAGCATCTCTTGTACAGGCTGAGTCAGACTATGTGTATTACTCATAATACATAGCATTTAACTAAAAACTGCTACCTATAATGATTAGGCAGCAGTTTTTATTGAAAACATCATACTTTTAGTTTGGCAACCTTCCAATGCTATAACAAATCAAAACTATGGTTAACAATTAACCTAACTTCATCCCGATCGTTATTATCATAATCAGTTCGTAATGTTGCCAGTCTTAGTCTGAATTGCATGCCTTTTAAGGAACCACTTTGCAGGGTATAGCGTGCTTCGATATCTCGCTCCCATTCTTCACCTCGACTGGACTCACCGCTGATACCAACTGCTGCCTGAGAAATGCTAGAGTCTAAGTCAATGTTATCCCCTTTGATGTAACGGGTCATAAAGCTTAACCCAGGAATACCCACGCCAGTGAAATCGTAGTCAAACCGTACTTGCCAGCTGCGTTCATCTTCATTATTAAAGTCGTATAGCTGGGCTGAGTTTGCCAGAAAAATTGAGTCAGATTCGGCTATGTAGTCATATAAATAGTCACCAGTGACCGTTTGATAAGCAACCGTTACGCCTGCACCGCCTTTGCTTAATTTAAATCTGGCACTGCTTGATTTATTGTCACGGTCAGTGTAGTTAGGGTCGTTTGGGTCGCCATCATTAATGGTACGATAATGAACCAAGTCCATAGTTAAGGCTACATCATCAGTTAAGGCAAAATGTTGGTTATAGTTGTAATAAAATTGTTTCCAGATATCGTCGTATTTTGAGGTATGAAAACTAATACTGGATGTGTCGCTTAAATTATAGTCAAAACCAACAAAACTGATACTATCTGACTCGCCATTAAAGCCGTATTCTGTTGTCTTACCTGCTGTGCTGAATGATTCAAAGTTGCTACTGGCTTTGTCTTTAACTTCGGTGAAACGTCCGCCACTGATGGTTAAATTTTTAATATCATTTGATTGGATGCTAATACCTTTAAAAGACTGTGGTTGGGCTCGTGAGTCGCCATAATAAAGCAGTGGTGAGGTAGTTAATTGACGTCCCCACTTGATTTCAGTTTCAGCAAATTTGGCTTTAAGTAACGCAATACCAAGAGATGCATAACTTTCTGAGTCATCATCATCTGTATTCAGTAGTAAGCCTGTATCGGCAGTGCCTTTACCTGAATCCAGTTTTAAGGTGCTGAAAATAGAAGCATCTACCCCGATAAAATCTGCAAAGTAGCCAGATTCATAATTAAGGAAAAAAGATTGTGCCCATTCTTCACTGTAACTTTGCTCGTCGGAGCCATTAGTACGAAAGTCTCGATTAAAATAATAATTTCGTAGTTGTAGATTTAGTTTTGAATCATCAATAAATGACTCAGCAACAGCCCCAGCTATTGTTAGCAACTGGGTCGCACACAATGTGGTGCCTACAAAATATTTATTCAACTTGGTTACTCCTGATATCTATAGGTTTAAGGCCATTTATAAGCGATTGTTGCCAGATATTTATGATAAATTTTCAGTTATTTATTGGTTATATTCATCTGCTGTTTATACCCTTCTACTTGGCTTCAGAAACAATCTCTCTTTGTGGAGGGGGGAGTTCAAAAGTAAGAAATCTTTATAGCTGCTATAGTGTAAAATAGTTTTATAAAATTAACAGCATTTATATTACTTTAAATTTTTTATATGCAGATACTAGTTTGGTTATATAATCGTATACAGCATTGATTATTAGTGTCGTATACTATTGGTATCTCTGGTTCTAAATGATTTGTATCGTGATAATGTAGGACAAATAAAGGGGAGACTCATTAACTTTTCTGAATTAGCCGTATATTGAGGCTTTTCTGCATAAATTTATCGGTGACTAAATCTGCTAAAGTATACTGCTCAAGTGAGTTGATAAATGCCATTTGCGCTTCACGCAGAATTCCCTTAAGTGTGCATTGAGGGTTAAGACGACATTCTTCTTTTTCGCAATTAATTAGAGGAGAAAGGCCCTCTATTTCTCTGATAACATTACCCAAATTAATTTCAGAAGGATCACAAGCAAGCTCAAAGCCACCATTTTTGCCCTTGTAGGTTTTGATATAGTTAAGCTTGGCTAGATTATGTACAACTTTGCGCATATGCTCAACCGAGACATGATAGAATGCAGCGACGCTTGCCATCGTAATTAATTGTTCACGATTAACTGACGCGTAAAGCAAAACGCGGATTGAGTAATCAGTAAAGCGGTTTAGCTGCATATTAGGTAACTTACCGGGTGTTAATGTTAACAACACCATTCTATCCTATCTTACAGTCGTGTTGTATGGTTTTTGGCTTGTTAAATGCTGTCTATACTTGTTTGCAGTCATCTACGTTGGGTTGACTAGGTTAAAGGCTTCATCAGCTATTATTGATTTGGTTGCTTCAGCTATGTTTAATAAGCCTTGGTAGGTTCAAGGTTTGAAGGGAGAGCAATAAAAGCGCATGTTAGAGAGAGCAGCAGCTTGATTAACCGTTATGGGTATATTGGGTCTTAAGCTTCTCTGTACTATTCATACTGGTTATATATTGCTCTATGTGGTAAGGCTTCAATAAACGCTATTGGCAAGAGATAGCAAATGTCAAGTCTGACATGGGTTGTCTTCGCAAGGCAAATTAGTCTGCTGGGTAATAGGAAAAGGTATTGTCTCTAAACCAGTATAAATCGTGCGATGTGGAAATGGGATTTCAATGTTGTTTTCGTCAAATGCACTTTTAACTCGTTGGATCATGCCATTTTTTAATGCTAAAAAATCTTCGCGTTTTGCCCAGACTGAAAGTTGAATATTAATGGCTGAATCTCCAAAACCTTGCAATAAATAAAGAGGCTCTGGGTCTTCTAAACACAACTGAAAGTCATCAGCTACTTTTAATAGTACTTTTTTAACTTTGGTTAAGTCCTCTTTATAAGCAACGCCAACTACTAGATCAAAACGACGAATTGGGAATCGGGTGAGGGTAGTTACCTCAGACTTTATGATGGTTTCGTTAGGAATTCTTACAAATAGGTTATCAAAAGTACGTAGTTTTATTGATAATAAGTCAATAGCAAGCACTTCTCCAGTGGTTGAACCAACTTTTATTACATCGCCTACACCAAAAGGCTTTTCACCAAGTAAAAACAAGCCACTGATTATATTAGAGGCAGAAGTTTGCGAGGCAAATCCAATTGCAACTGATAAGATACCTGCAGCGCCAAGAATAACACCTAAATCAACATTAATTTGTTGTAGAGCAGTAATGATAAAAAGTACAATAATCAGGTAATAACTGATTCGTTGAAACAGAAGTGATTGATGCTTGGTTAGCTTATCTTTGCTTAATGTGGCAATCGCTTTAGTTGCCAGTTTAGCTAAAATAAAGCCAACAATAATAAAAGCAATGCTGATGAATATTTGATTAAAGCTTAAGTTTCGTAGAGTGTCCATAGCTGCACAAAATAGTATTTTAATAAAGTTAATTATGAAAAGAATACATCATATGCTCGGGTAATAAACTTTTCTTCGATGGGTTTGCGTGGGTCAGATACTTTTTCCCATTGTTGAAACTGAGGGGTGGGCTCATTACTGGTATTATTGGGCTTTTCAATAGGGGTAGTATTGTTGGTTGTAGATAGTTTAATCTGATTACTGTTTTTTAATTTAACCAGTGTTACACCTGAAGCCAAAAATAAACCGTTATTATTACGGTATAAGCCTAATGCAGGTACAGGTATATTAATTTTTTCAATTTTTAAAATGTCTGGCTGATTGTTAATTATTGATACAGGAACTATCGCTCGATAAGGCTTTAGCGTTAATGATTCTTGGTTGACCAACGCATGGGTTTTGCTAGCATAACAAAGTTCACCTTCTAAGGTACTGGGGCCAAACCAGGTATTTGATAACTCACGGATAGGTAATTCACATAGGGTTATATAATCGTCCTTATTGTTTTTTACACTTTCTATTGTGGGTTTTTTAACACTAACTCGAAGCCATAGTGCTACGCTGACATAAAGGGTAATTTGTTCCTCTGGCATTAAAGTGATATTGACAATCGGTTTGGCTACCAAGTTACGATCTGGCAATATAGGTGTAATTGTCAAGTCTTTATGGGTGCGACTAAAGACAAATCGCTTAAAATTGTCATCGTCTGTTAAACTACATTCGCCACACCAAGTTGACACCTCATTGAGTTCAGCTTCTGGGTTTAAATTAAAGTGTTTGTAATGAACTTGCCATTCATGCGGTTGCCGCTTCAAACTAAATAGCAATGTACCAAAGTCCCAGGCTTGATTTTTCCCCATAGCGAAAGTCATTTCACCCCACCACCTGGTGGAAGTGCTGGGTTCTAATTCAAGTTGTTTAGTGTTGGCATTTATATGCATAGTGTATAGGCTATATCTGAGCTAATGTTTTTAAAGCATGAAGAAATGCATTAACTGATGTTATTGGTGCTGATTCCATCATGGTATGATAACCCGATGTAGGGATTTGTAAGGTGGTACCGTCTACCAAACCGTTAGAGGCAGCAATAATTCTGCCCATCTCTGTTGAGCCTATTGAGTTGGGAGCTTCGCCTCGTGCTACTAACGCTGTATTATTCTGTTCTACATACTGGTCTTTAAAGAGAGCTTCAATGTTGTGCTGTTGGCAGAGTGATACTAACTGTTGGGTTAAAACTTGATTAAATAATGCATTGGCGTCTTTATTTCTTAACACTAGGTGTTGCTGTTTAGCACTTGCTAAATCTTTGAATGGGCTAGTGTCTACTACAATCAACTGATTAGTAGAACTACCAAACCGACGAAACCATTCCAACAAATAACGCCAGCTTTTCCCTACCTCTTCTTGTGCAGTGAAAAAAGCGGTTCCTTGAAACCCTAGCTCAAATAAATAAACGAGCGCTGCTGCTGTTAATACATTATCTAGTTGACCAATTAGCGCTTCTGATGTGACAGTTAACTTATCAGTGAAGGCAATAGGAGTACCGGCTACTAAATGTTTTAGGCCACTTAACTCGAAGATTAAGTTATTACGAAATTCACAAATGTAAGTGCCACAAATTTGGCCTTTGCCTCGATAAGTACCTGACCAGGGCTCATATGCATAAACAGGGGTATCTTGAAAACGATCAGATATCTTTTGCATTAGTTGTTCGCTTACTGAGTTGCCTAGTAAGTCAGAGCGGGCACCTGCAATAAAAGCTGCATATTGAAACTCATTGGGGCCTGTACATACTAAGCCATGTCGATCAATATGAGCAGAAAACATCAGGCTGTTGGGGGCGCTTCCTTGGGCAACTAAGACGCCTTCATACCAGGTAACATGAGCACCACGCTCTTCAAGTTCGCGTTGTAATACACGAAAGAAGGAGTGTTCTGCACCTACGACAGAAGGGTTACGAATGAGTAATGAGAGTAAGTCCAAAAAAGAAGCTGGAAGGCAGGTTTCCGAACTGTTCCATGGTGATAAATGGTGATTTGCCATCAGTTTTTATTGTCCTAAAAGAAGTAATGAATGCTTAAACAATACTCAGGCCTAAGCAAGACTAATTAGAACTTGTTGGGCACATGTCTACTATAGCCTTATTTATGTTTTAACTAAAAATAGTTTGTGTTGACAATAAATAATTATTAGAGGTGCCCTTGAGTCGTTTGATTGGTATGAGTGATTTCAGCTATTCGCTGATTTTCTTTTAAGAAAACGCAGGCAGCTAAATCACCCACCACATTCACTGTTGTGCGCATCATGTCTAAAATACGATCTACTCCCAGTAACAATGCGACACCTGCAGAAGGAATACCGACTGACTCTAAAATCATCGCTAAAATAATAATGCCAGCACCGGGTGTGGCAGGTGAACCAATAGAAGCAGCAACACTCATGAAAACAACCAAAGCATAGCTCATGGTATCGAGTTGTACCGAGAATACCTGAGAGAGAAATACAACGGCTATAGATTGATACAATGCAGTACCAGTCATATTGACTGTTGCACCCAAGGGAATAACAAATTTGGCAATGTGAGGAGGCACATGCAGTTTGTTTTCTGCCGTTTCTAGTGAGAGTGGCATGACAGCAGCAGAGCTGGAGGTAGAAAATGCCATTAATAAGAGTTCTTTAGATTCTTTAATAAAGTGCTTAGGTATAATGCCGCTGGCTGTTTTGATAAAAAATAGATAACAACCAAGTAATATCCCTAGACCCAAAATGACGGTTATCATATAAACGAACATGCCGGCGAGTATTTCAATACCAACCATAGCCGTTAACCGGGCAACCAGACCAAATACGGCATAAGGTGCAAGAATCATTGCCCAGGATACTATTTTCATGCATAGTTCTTGAATAGAAATCAGTAAATTAAAAATAGGCTCGCTTTTTTTTGTGGCTAGATTAAGTAGGGCAACACCAATAATCATGGCAAACAGAATAACCTGTAACATTTCACCATTTACCATAGATTGAGCAGGATTGACTGGCAGTAAACTAAGCAACGTTTGTGGTATTTCAGCAAAAGATGGCATTTGCATTGTTTTGCTGGCAGCAGCTGGTGCTGGTTCGCTCATCAGGCTGGTTTTTACCGCTTCGCGGTCTACAAACTCACCGGGATTTATAACCCCTGCAATAGTTAACCCAATAACTGAAGCAATAGCGGTGGTTACAACAAAAAAAAGCCCGCAACGAATGCCCATTCGCTTCAACGTTTCTAAGTCAGAAGTAGATGCTAAACCGCGAATAATAGAAGTAAATACTAATGGCACGACAATCATTTGTACCATGGCGATAAATAGTTTACCTGGTAGAGCCAGCCAGCCAACGATTACCAATGAATTTTCTTTTGAAAGAAAAGCAAGGTCAGGGCCTAGTAAGATACCTGTTAGTATTCCCAAGCCAAGGCCTATTAACACTTTTACCCATAGCCTGCCTTCGATTAACCTAGCTAAGGCATCAGGAATTAAGCGAAACGAGGGAAACTGTTTTTCTAGCTGACTAAGGCTCATGTTATTTTCTCAATATACTCTATATTTGTTCTGGTGTGGGTTTATGGGGAGATGTACTTATAATGCCTTCAAGCAGTCTGCTCAAAATATCGGAGCCAGTAACAATTCGTTTATTTGTACCCCATAATAGTATTACGTCGTTTACTAATAAGTCTCCCCATGCTTTCCACTGGCTGATCAGGTGCCCCAGTTGTGTATGACTATCTTTAATAATAAGTGGTTTTAATACATAACTATTAGGGTCAAACGGAGAATCATCAAATAACGCGCCGCTGGTAAAACGATAAGCGTTAATGATTGCTTGGGGTGTTTGGGTTTCATCAACAATGATAATCCACTTTTTTTTAGCGCTTCGTAATGACTTAAGAAAAGGATCACTTTTTTCACAAGTAATATCTGGAAATATAGGTTTACCATTTTTAAAAGGTAGCGTAATAATACTTTTGGAGCTGATTATTTCCCCTTCGTCTTTTACTGGAATATCATCAAGTGCTAAGAAATTAATAACACCTATACCTTCAATATGACTTATATTAGACTTAAAAGAAGCAACATGTAATTTGATGAGCTGATAAAAGTCTTCTTCTTGAAAGTAATTAATTGATTCAGGGCCAATCCAGCAATCAAGTAACTTTCCTGTTGGTGTAGCAACTGGATAAAGTAAAGTTTGATAGAGCTTTAAAACAGGTGCAAAGAATGAGGCTGCTTTAATAGCATGTCGAGAAAAGTATGCCTGTGGCATAATCTCACCTAATATGGTAATAACCACTGTTGAAAATAAAAATGCTGAAACTCCAGCAAGTAAACTATCAGACAAAAGTGTTAACAATACGTTAACACCCACATTACCCCAAAGAATAGTAGCTAAAAGTCGATTAGAGTCTTTACGTAGTGTAAGTATTTGCTTGGCTTGTTCATTTCCTTTTGCTGCTTCCATTTCAAGCCGCAAGCGAGTAATACTAAAAAAAGCCAGATTCAGACCAGAAAACATAGCTGACTGAGTGATGCAGACAAGCACACCCAGCCCTATCAATAAATCCATGGGATAACCCTTAAGTCTTGCATTAGATATAGGAAATGTATCCAGGGTAGTGTTAGTTTTAGCAAACTAAATATCAAAAATTTGCAATAAAACATTCATGATTTTTCCTTGTTTTCTCTGGTTAAGATTAGCTTTACATTTTTCATAGGTGAGCTAATAACGTATGACTATAATAGCCAACTTATAATTTAACCATGTTAAAAATATTGATTGTCGTTAATAGAAACAAATACCAGTGTGGTAGCCAAAGCAAAAGGTATATTTAGGAGAAAAAGGTGATCTTTAATCTAGTAGGATCATTAGGTTTATTTTTATTGGGTATGTGGCTAATGACCGAGGGGCTTAAATTAGCTGGCGGTAGGGCATTAGAACAGTTATTAGCCAAGTGGACATCCAATCGACAACGAGCGTTGTTTTCTGGCATTTTAATAACAGGTTTAGTGCAGTCATCCAGTGCGGTTACTGTTGCAACTATCGGCTTTGTTAATGCTGGTGTACTAACATTTCAACAAACGCTGTGGGTAGTTTTTGGTAGTAATGTAGGCACGACGTTAACAGCTTGGATTGTTACCCTGTTTGGTTTTACGGTTAAAATTGATGCCTTTGCATTTCCTTTAGTGGGCATAGGTGCGGGTTTACGTATTTTTTTTCCTCATGAAAGAGGTAAAGCACTTGGTATGGCACTGGCTGGTTTTGGCCTGCTTTTTATGGGAATTGATGCTCTTAAGGAAAACTTTTCCGGCTATGCTAATCAAATTGATATCACTAGTATTTTATCTGAAAGCGGCCATGAAACTCTGTGGGGGTTGTTTATTGGTTTTCTGCTTACGTTACTGACTCAATCATCAAGTGCAGCCATTGCTATTATTTTAACTGCTGTCGCTAGTGGGGTAGCTGGTGTTCATGTAGCTGCAGCTGCAGTGATTGGTGCCAACGTTGGTACCACCTCTACTGCGCTTATTGCCAGTTTGGGGGCAACTGTTAATGCGAAACGGCTTGCGTGGGCTCATGTGGTTTTCAATATGCTTACTGCAGTGGTTGCCCTTGCTATGTTACCACTGTTTTGGTTAATGGTAACTTGGCTCGCTGATTTTACCGGCACTGAAAGTAACTTAACGACATTGCTGGCTATATTCCACACTCTTTTTAATCTACTTGGCGTGGTGTTGATGTGGCCTATAGAACCTTACCTGTCGCGCTTCTTATTATCACGTTATAACAAGCCAGTAAAAGCTCACTTTAAATCGCATTTAGATGCCAATATTGCCACTGTACCTGACTTAGCTGTCCGGGCAATGGTGTTGGAACTGAACTTGTTGCTTGAAGAAGTGGGGCAATTCAATTTTACTCATGGAAAAAAACAGGAAGAAATACAACAGGTTAAAAGTAGAATCGAGCAAGTTAATGTATTTATTAGCTTATTATTAAAATCCACGCTGGCTAAAGAACAAGGCGAAATAGTCACGGATGGTCTTTCAATAGCGTATCGACTTCACAATGCATGTAAGCTCTATGCTGAAGCTGTCTTTTTATATCAGTCGATCAGCTCTAGTAAGTTGGCTACGGTGGAGCGTTTGCATCAATGGCTAGGGGCTGTTGATCAGGTTTCTCATATATTACATCATTGTGATAGAGAGTTAGATCAGGAGCAATTGGCCGGCTTAATTGAAAAGTATAATGTACTGAAAAAACAGCTTTTTGCAGCAGTTGTGGGTGAAAAAGTAGAAATTCATACAGTAGATGTCTCCTTACAGATTGCAAGTTTAGGTCGTCGGTTTATTGAGCAAATGTCGCAAGCTAATTCGATTTATAAAAACTTGGCTTTAACCGTAGCCGTTGAGCCAGACGAGTCCAGCTCTTCAGTATTAAGTCTACCAGCTGAATCATAAGTGGATTACTGATATGGGTAACAAAGCCCTTTTGCCCTAGGGGTATAAAAATCATTCGCGAAGAGTATATCTGTGTGACTGTTGCTGGTATGAAACAACAACAGTACAAGGGGAGGGTAATAGCCTATACTTCAGAATACTGCAGGCTAGGTATATTTAATCGGATTGTTTGGAGTGATAGTAATCTTGATGCCATTGCTTAGGTAGCAAATTTAGTACTTCTTCTTCTGACATCCATTGGTCCTTATATTCAAACTTTGATTGAATATTATTATCACCGACTAGAACAGAGTTGGCATAAAAAGTCAGCTCTGAAGCTGAGAATGAGTCGACTGTTACATCATCCAAGCCAATAAATAAGTTATATACTTTGCCACTATACTGCTGTTGAGTGACTGATTTGATGGTTTCAATACCATTTTCTGTAAAAAGCTGATCACCAATTTCTAGCTCTTTCACCCAAACCAAGCCTTTATTGTTTGTTGGAATAATATGTTTTTCCGTTGCAACAACTTCAGTATTACTTTCTGTTACAAGTTTATACATTGGGATGTCTTCAGTACCTATGGATAGGTCTTTCACCATGAGTGGTTGCTTTTTATTCTTAGTTGATACCCAGTCTCCTACTTTAATATTTTCGATTTTCTTTTTAGAGCCATCTTGCATTGTGATAAGTGAACCTTCAACCAAACAGGAGTTTCTTACATGAATTGGTGATACATTAAATACATTTAATGTATCATAAATCATTTCTTCATGAGGAAAGCTATCAAATTGATAGCTTTGTTTGACTTTTCTTCTATCCCCTAAGATTGGGTGGTCATGCTCTACATTAATGAGCAATACCCATCTCACTTCATCCATATGCTTAGAGAAACTACCGTTGGCAAAAAATCCCTCATTTTGAGGGATATCCCAGAAAATTTTTGTTAAAGCAAGTTCGTCATCATACTCGACTTTGACATATTTTTGAATATCCAGCTCGGCCAAGGTTTTAAACTGTGCAACCCGGCCATTATCGTTGATCAGGTACATGTTGGTTTTAACTAAACTGGTACCATTTACATTAGCGCCCTCCAGCCCAGTCTCACTAATTATTTTTACACCGGTTAGGTCAACATAAATTTCACCTTTCAAGGGCAAAGTCAGGGCTTTTTCACTTGCATGGCTATACTTCATTTGAGAGTAATCACAGTCAGTACTTTTCCGCTTCAAGCAGAGAACAACTTTGTTATCATTATATACGTTATCGGCTGGATGAAATACGTTTACTTTATGTATACCATTTTTTATCACTCTACCGGGCTCTGCAATAAGTGATAACATTTGTTTGACATTGACTTTGAATTTAGACTCAAATACTTCTGTTGTACCACCATTGTCTATCATATAGATAGATACAGCCTCTAAAAACTTTATATTTTTTCGATGCAAAATATGTAGTTTTTCCCTTTCTATTAAACTGGATACTTGAAGCCGATTATTTTTGGGTAAAGGACCAAAAGCCTCTTTAGAGTTATAAGTGCCTACCTGTGTATCATCATGCATCAGCGATACATCTATAAACCGATAGTCTGCATTTTTCTCTGTAGTGAGTAGCACTGAAAGGTATGAGTAGACTTTTCCAGCAGAATTTAACCCTTTGGGTTGCAATGGAATATGTAGTTTACTGAATTGCTGCTGGGGTGATTCATCAGCACTATCATGAAATATTTTCTTTATTTGTTTTTTTTCGAGCCTTTTCAGCTGTTGAAACAGCTGTGGCGAATTTTCTGGGGTCTTATTAGCTTTTGCTAGACGATCATATATAAATGCCCTTTTGTCTGGATTTGACATATCAACCTGATGAGAAGAATAGTTGGATGATACTGATTCATTTTCATAAATATTATTACTAAGATTTTCCGTGATATTTGCATGGGCAATTGCCGTTATTCCTGAAAAAGCTAAGGCGGCTGCAGCCAGAGCACCAGAAAATTTTCTGATGAAAGTCATCTATCTGTTTCCCCTATATTTTAGTGTTGTGTTAAGGTGAGAGCTTCCTAGCAATTTAATGTCGGCGCTACCACTAGTCGTTATTTGATAGTAGCTATTTGAGTTTTCTGTCAGCCGACAAGAGGAGATCTATTTTAAAGCGTACTATTGGATATTATATGAGTGCCTATTATAAAACAGTTAAACTATAGTCTAATACTTTGTTAATATTTTATTTAATTTTGCTATATAATTCATGGCCTAAAATTTATTCGTAATATAGTTGCCAGTGTTTTGAAACAACAACAATTACTAGAGGTGTCATTTATCTGAAGTCCTACTGACATAATGCTGTCAGTAGCATTGGTTTACAGTCGTTTTATTATCATTCTTGGTCTACATCAGTGGGTAGTCTACTTTTTAGACAAGCTACGTTAGAATAAAGGAAAAAAATTAAGAGGTAGTTCAATGGTTAAATATGAAGGCAGTTGTGGGTGCGGTGATATTAAGTATGCGTTTGAGGGAGAACCTATTAATTCTGCATTTTGTTATTGTAAATCCTGTCAGAAACATACTGGCTCTGATAAGTGGTTTGGACTATGGGTACCCAAAGATAAATTAACTTTTACTAAAGGAAAACCGGCGACGTATACTCGTAAAGGGGATTCTAGTAAGGATATGCATCATCGTTTTTGTGGAAAATGTGGTGCCACCGTATGTGTTGAAGTCACTGTAGCAGGATTTTATTCAGTCTCTGCTTCAACGCTAGATGATAGCTCTAGTTTCTCTCCTAAAATGGCTATTTATACTGCTTCAGCACCTCAATGGGCGGTATTTCCAGAAGGTGTGCCTAAGTTTGATATTTTACCACCAGAGTTTAGTGGATAAGTAGTAGAGGTATCCACCCTCATATAAAGGGTGGATATGCCCTACGCTTTGAGTATAGCTAGTTATGAAGTGACTAACGCACAGCTGCGGTAATCGTGATGCCTTTGTGGGCTGAAACTGCAGGTAGAGTTATTAAGTAGTCTTTACCTGCTTTAGCATTTTTAATCGTTACTTTTTCTGTGTTATCTGGATTAGTAGAGCCAAATACAATATCTGGTCTTGACTCATAGTGTTCCTCATGAGGGAATTGGCCTAAATCAGCTGATACTAATAGGTCAGCATTTCCTGTGCCTCCTTTCATGGTAATTTCCAAAGTTTTTCCTGCATCAGTCTGAGGTAAGCGAATGTAATAGTGCCGGTAGTGGTCTTTATTCGGAGCAGGGGTGACACATAAAGGCTTGTTGTCGAAAATAGCCACATCATGGCTTGGCTTTTGATGAGCGCAGGCCCCCTGGCCATTGTCATGATCGCCATGGTCATCGCCATCACTATCTTGATAGTCTGCAGTGAGTGTTACACCCGAAAAACCTTTATTACTATTTAATAGTACATACCAAGAGCCGGCTAAGCCCATTTTGGGGTTTTTAAATAAGCAAGTTTCGTTTGTACCATGTTCAAGTGGACGGCAGTCAAATTGAGTTAAGTTTGGCTTTTTGTTATGTCTGACATAAAGGTCTACATCACCTTGGCCACCTTCAACCGAAAACTTAAGATTACTGGGTTTTCCATGAACATGGATGGTATACATCTGTTGTTTACCTTGGTTATCACTCAAATTGCTTGCAGGTTTTCCTTTAAATAAAGGCTTTACAGGTAGCTGATTAATATCATCATCGGGAGGAGTCGGTTTATCATTGTCATCCCCATCATCGGGTGGATTGGGTTTGTCATGATCATCGCCATCATCGGGTGGATTGGGTTTATCATGGTCATCGCCATCATCCGGTGGATTCGGTTTATCATGATCATCGCCATCATCAGGAGGAGAAGGGATATCATCATCGGGTTTAGATGGTTTTCCTATGGTATCTTCACTAATATTTTCAGACAGTAAATGGCAGAAAGAAGTGGTGATATAATCCATGCTTTGATGAATTCTTAAGTAATCAATATCGTAGTAGCTTTCTCTAGCCGTTTGTCTGGCTTCATTACGTAGTGTAAAGTTTGCAAAAAGCTTGTGAGTTAGATGGTCCTTGAGTGTTGAAAAGGGGTTGCCACAACTAGTCATTGGCCACGATGAAGGATTGCCTGCTAATAATGCATTTAGCTGATTATTTTCTTTAGCTAGCTCCATTAAAATGGCTAAATCGACAACTTCTCTTAAACGACTAACACCTGTATTCCAATCTAAATCTTGGCGTTTGACTTCTTCCGTTGATAATTTATGTAAAGGTAGTTCATGTTTAGGGTCTAATCCCCATAAGCTTAAGATATCACTCCAATGTGGTGATCCATTATAGCCTGTGGTTTTCCCTTTTTTACTTTCAATTAACTGTTTAATTTTATCTTTAGCTTGTTGGCTTAACACACCTGCTGATGTATCACAATAACTCAGAGCTAAGTACTCTTCCCGCAGGCCATTATAATTAGCTGATTTTCTTGCTCGCTTATGGATGCTACTTGCGACAGCTCCAGCCAGTTTATTGTTAAAAATAGTAAGAGCAGGCCCATATACATGGTTTGGTAAGTGCATAGCTGTACCGGCTTTATCGAAATAATAGTCGGGAATTTTTAATTGGTGAAAACGTTCGCTATTTTGTTGGCCTTGTTTAATGCGGGTTAATGTTACTGCTTGGCGGTTTGTAATTTTTTCATTGCCGCGACCATCATCTGAAAATATACCAGGCCAGTCTAAATATTCTCCCCAAAATGGTCTTGCAGGCTTACCATGGCATTCTTGACAATCTATGTCATTTTTACCCATTTTAGGAGAACCACTACTGAAGTCTAAAGCCCTAAACACCCAGTTCCCGTTATTATCAAGGTGAGCTATGTCGACCATTTCATAACGAGGGTCAGATTTTTTAGTACTGATATTTACCATAAAGCGAGCATCTGAACCAAACATTAATAAGCCTGGATGATTAATATCGGTTTGCCCTAGCGCTCTGGATTTTTCGATAATTGAATAATTTTTATGCATGCTGTCAGGTAGGGCATCAATAAACTCCTTGACATTGCTAATACCTTTTTCCTTTATAAAAGGCATAACCTTATTTATATCTAATGGCATTTTTCCTGTAGGTGAACCAGGGTCAGGATTTGGAATAGGTACAGCAAATTTTTCAGGAGCAGGAGGGCATGTATTTGCATAACTAATTGAGCAAATTGCCGAAACACATAGGCTAAGAAGTAAGGATGGACGAATAAATTTTGATGACTTCGTCACTTTATTATTTAATATTTTTATACGCATATTAGGCTCTCACTTAAGTTTGCTGAATTATATGAAAACCATAAGTAGCTTTTGGTATAACTAGTGCACAATTAATACACGACATATTAGATGTTCTTCTCAAAATATTTATTGTTCAATAAAATTGTGCTGTGAGATAGCTATTTATACATTTAGGGTTATGTGTGTTATAGGATTGTGTATACAAATAACTGTAGAATAAGATTAAAATGTAAGGTCAGGAATGGAAGCAGAGCTGAAGCTTTTCAGCCCATATTTAACTGTCGCTTAGTTAAGTGCTCATGACTGTTATCGCAATAAGAGTAGTGTGCTGAATAATTTTTTATTTAATGAAAAAGAAAAGTTAGAACTGTTTGGGTAGATATTAATTAGTAACTAAAAAACAGAATAGGTGTCAGACTATAAAACTATTTTAAACAGTAAAATAAAAAATTAAGATGAGTTCAAGTCGCTGTTCTTTGTACTGTGGTTTTGGTTTTGCTTTTTATATTTTAGTATAGGTTTTTATTATATGTGATGCGTGTCACATGCGCTTGCGTGAAAAAAGTTATAGAAAGCTATAATTTACAGTTTCTTTACATGCTAATAAGCAAGTTAGAACTGGTATTGTTATGGTTAAAAACAGTGGTAGCTGCGGTTATATTTTTAGATGGAGAGTCTGAAGTTGTACCAGATGATATACCATTGTTTCCAGATGATATGTTTGAAAACTAATTTTAATTGAAAGTCGTATTTTTGTGACTTGAAATTTATTCTACTGGTAACCCTCAATGAAATTTATAAAGTATTTATTTTTTGGCTGCATACTAAGTATTTATGGCATTTGTAATGCAGATTTATTAGAAGATAGAAGCAATGTTTTACGAGTTGGCACTACTGGAGATTATGCGCCTATCAGCTTTTTCGATGAACAAGGAAAATTACAAGGATTTGCCATTGATATGGCCAAGGCATTAGGAAAACACTTAAATAAAGACATTAAGTTTGTTAGAACCTCTTGGCCTACCTTATCACAAGATCTTAAAGCAAATAAATTTGATATTGCAATGGGTGGGATCACTTATACTCCTGCAAGAGCAAAGGATTTTCTATTGACTAGTAAAGTCATTGATAATGGTAAAGTCGCTCTAGTACGTTGTGAATATGTTGAAAATTATTTGAGTGAAGAGTCGATTAATCAAGCTTCGGTGCGTGTTGTTGTTAATCCAGGTGGAACAAATGAGAAGTTTGTAAAGTCACGACTGCTTCAATCACAAGTTATTACTGCATCTGATAATTATGTTCCCTTTAGTATGCTGTTGAGTAATAAAGCTGATGTCATGGTAACAGATCTTATCGAAGCCCGTTATCAAAGTCGATTACACATGGGGAAGCTTTGTGTTGCTAATAGTACACCTTTTGCAGGTACCTCAAGTTATAAAGTGTATATGACACCAAAAACTAATCATAACTTACTGAATAATGTAAATGAGTGGCTAAATGAAACCGATATTGAATCCATAGCGAAAAAGTGGAAAATTGACCCTTAACTTTTGTTGATATGTTATTAATGAAGCATTAGTGATGATTCCTTTAAAGTATGCAGATCAATAACTACTGAAAGCTTATCTATAATGACTTTTTTAGGCGGCTATTAGAGTAAAGGGATAGCTGCCTAAGGTTATTTGTTGGCCCCTACGTAGTACAGAGTCTTTAGCTATGCTTATGAAATAAGCAAATGAGACAATTGGTAACTCTAAAGGGTTGAGAAATGAAGCTCTATTTTGTTCAGCATGGGCTTGCCGTTGCTAAGACAGTTGATGAGAAAAGGCCTTTGTCTGAAGTTGGTCTAAATGAATCAAGCAAAGTAGCTATTTTTCTTAAACAGCATAACGTTAAGGTTAATAAAATATGTCATAGTGATAAGTTGCGAGCTAAACAAACAGCAGAAATATTTTCGAAACATTTAAATATTGACAACATTGTTGAGATGTCAGGTATGGCGCCAAACGATGATCCTGGTTTGTTAGTCAATGATCTGCTGGAAGAGCAAGGTATGTATGTGGGGCACTTGCCTAACTTGCAAAAAGTGGTATCCCAGTTAGTGGCAGGTGATCAAGTAAGAGAAGTCATTCAGTTTCAAAACTCTGCCGTTGTTTGCTTGGAAATAGAAGAAGGTAAAGGAAGGGTGTCATGGTATGTACCACCAAGTATGTGTTGAGTTTTAAACAAGGAGTATCTAATGAGTAGACTACAAAATGCAGCTTATGTATCAGCGTATAGCTGCTTCTAACAAAAAGTTGATTTGCATAGTTGTTTTGATACTGGCTCAGTCTATTCAATCTACTACAGCCGGCACATTGCCTTTAGTTACTGGGGAATGGCCCCCCTTTACATCAAAAGACTTGAAAGGACAAGGGTTTTATACTCAGTTTATTTCTGAAGTTATAAAAGAAATGGGAATGCAGCCTGAAATCATTTTTGTACCTTGGAGTAGAGCTACTTTGATGCTGGCTTCAGGTGAAGTATTTGGGGCTTTTCCCTATGCTATTACAGAGGAAAGAGAAGAGAAATTCTATTTTTCTAATGTAATAAATTATACCACTACAGTGTTTTTTTATAATAAAAAATATTTAAAGCATGATGTTTTCTTTAAGTCTCTCAATGATTTAAAGCCATATAGAATTGCTGTTGCAAGAGGTCATAAGTCAGCAAGTGATCTAGCAAAGTTTAACTTGATTATAGATGAGGTCAATTCAAATAAACAAAGTATCATCTTACTCAACATTGGAAGAGCACATCTTAGTCCGATCAATGAACTAGTTGGGTGGCACACTATTAAGCAAATATTACCAGAAGAAGTAGGTAACTTTGGTACATTAACCAAGCCTTTACATACGGCTAAGACTGCACTGATGATTTCAAAAGAATATAAAAACTCGGAAAAGCTAAGGATGTTATTTAATCAAGCTCTAATTCGAGTTAATCAGAAGGATACTTATAAGAAAATATTAATAAATTTTGGCTTTACCAATAACATATAGTTAGAACTGACTAATATCGAAACTTAGAAAGTCTTTACTTATCTAACCTTTTATATCTTTACTGGCAGCCTTACTGAGTGAGGCTATAGAGGCGGTCGAGACTCTAGGTCTATCAAACAAATAGAAATTTGGCCTAATCCCCTTTGTTTGTGTCTCCTCGGCAAGCATGCAGTAGTATAACTATTTTTAGTACCTACACACCCACCGCGAGTAGACAGTTCAATCATATTGATTGGTTATTTATCTTTATGAAGGTGTATATCCATTTGTGGAAAAGGAATAGAAATATTTGCATCATCCAAGGCGAGCTTAATTTTTTCTACTAAGTCAAAATAAGTTGGCCAGTAATCTACTGTATTAACCCATGGGCGAACAGCAAAATTAACGCTAGAGTCCGCCAGTTCCAAGACAGCTACTGTATAGCCTGGATCTTTAAGTACCCGTATATCAGCATCAAGTATTGAAGAAAGCACTTGCTTGGCTTCCTTAAGGTTAGCCTCGTACCCTACACCGATCACTAAATCAATACGGCGGGTTTTCTCTCTAGAATAATTAACAATAGCATCAGACATAACTGATGAGTTAGGCATTATTATGACTTTATTATCAGGGGTACGCAGCTCCGTTGAAAATATTTCTATTTTAGTAACAGTGCCCGACTGGCCACCAGCCTCAATATAGTCTCCAGACCTAAATGGACGTAAAAGGATAATCAAAACACCCGAAGCAAAATTAGATAATGAACCTTGTAGAGCTAAACCAACGGCAAGACCGGCAGCACCTAGAATGGCAATAAAAGAGGTGGTTTCAATCCCTACTTGCGAAAGAGCCATTAAGACTGTTGCAGCAAGAACAATGGCATAGACAATACTTGATACAAAAGAGCCTACAGCTTTATCAACCTTACGACTATTAAAAGCTTTTTCAGTCAGCTTGCCACACAATTTAGCAACTCGAATGCCAATAAATAAGACGACAAAAGCTAGTGTGATCTGTACCGCATACTCAATTAAAATATCTGAGTTTTCATTCACCCAATTTAATGCAGACTCCATTTTACCTCCTTACGACTAGATGAAGAGCTTAAGGGTAGATCAAAAACTGCTCAGTATATCCAAATGCATCAAGACGGTAATTGGTTATATAGTTTTTTTTCAAGAAAAGTGATCGAATAGGCAGGATTATGTCATAAGTTGGTGACAGGTCGTGGTGAAGGTAAAAAAGGATGAACTGACTAATAATATGATCAATAGTGTCCCCTTAGTAACTGTGTGTCGCTTAATTTTTTCTGGCTCCACATCCTTACAGTGGGGGCGAGGGGACACTTTTGTTTTTCCAACTATCTTATAGACCGCCTGTATATTGTGACTTTAAGCAGCTACTACTGCCATTGCTGTATTTAAAACAATGATTGCCCTTAATGGAATGCCGTTGCACTGGTCTAGGTAGCTTGTACTCTTGCCTTGCAAGAGATCTTCTGATGATATGGTTTGTACCCCCATAGTTATAGTGGTCACCTTTTCTCTCAACGAATGCAACGCTAACATTCGATATTTTACTCATTTCATTTGGGTAAAGTTGTGTTATACAAAACCCTTTACGATCAGGAGTAACACTACAACCTTGGTGGGTTGCATAAGCATGTTTGGTAAACATGAAAAAAACTGATAGTAGGATAAAAACGAATTTATTCACTTGGTTAACTCCTATTTAATCAAATTACAGTCATTTTTATAATATTTGACCCAATGATTTGGGCTAACAGCGTCATCATTATGTTCTATGTAACTGAAGTTGCCACTGATATCCTTAAACATAATATTGTAATCCTGAGGATAAGCAGCCTTATATGAATCAATTCCTTTTGCAATTACTTCAAACATTATTGATTCAGACTTATCACGAGCCATTATGAAATCTTCAATTTCATATCTTTGTACTGGGGCGTTAAATGTGTGGTTTAACAGTTTTTTACAAAATATTTTATAATATTCGATGGATGTTTTCTCTGCGTTAGAAAGTGTTTTTACTGATTTTTCGTAAAATGCAATTGCAGAGCGTTCCGTAATATTTACATTACTGGCAAAGCGCTTTAATTCTTCAGGCGTCATTGATGCTACATACTTCATAGAAGCATACACTCCCTCTTGTTTGCTATTTAGATATGGCTCAACCTCCTTTAAACCCATCTCTTTAGTTGAATGGGTGGCAGTAATAGGACTGTCAAACAATATTGGTTCTGCTGATCTATCCTTTGGTTTAGCGATTTGCCATGCTGGTGGAATTTTTTCGTTGTCAATTTCGATATTGTTTATTTCACTCATGGCATGGTTTGCCATGAGTAATACTGAGGCAGTAAGTATTGATACTATTTTCACTTCAAAAATCCTTTTAGTGTTATACTTTTCGAAAACAATCTTTAAGCTTTGAGTATATATGCTAGATTAACAAATTTTTCCTTCAACAGCAGAACCTAAAGGAACCCCTTTATACTTCATGTATACACTTGCAGCGGCATTACCAGTACGAATAGAAATTGAACCATTAAATTGGGTTTCTTGCCAACGTTCGCTAGTTCCCCAATATCTAACCAAGGAGTGAACTAATGTATCTCCTAAGGTTTTTATATCGATTTTAAATCTTGCTGAACCTATATGGCCCATTATACTCGTTTGTGGGCTCCACACCATTGGCGGCGCATAACCAGCAAATCTTTTACACGATGTAATAGCTAAGTCTCTATCAAGGGTGGTTACTTTTTTTTTGGCATTAGCCGAAGGTTGTTCATCTGAATCGAATAAAAGGCCTTCAATCTGTTGAATTTTACATTCTGGGCCTGCTAAAGAACCAGGAGGGGCATCAGGTACGACAGTTGGATCTGTAAACAGTTTTGCTTCAGAACACTTCTTATAAATAGTGTTACCAAATTTATCAAAGCTTTTATAAGTACCTGTAAGGACATAAACACGTCCATCTAGCCCGTAAATTTTTCCGGTAGATTGTTCCTGGTGTAGAGATCGAGTATTGATTGTTATCGCATTACCTTCAATATCAACAGCATTACCTGCTGCCAGCACAGGCTCTATAAATAACAAAGGTAGTGATAAACCAAAAAAGATATTTTTATTCATTAATGGCTCCATTGTGTCTTAGTTTATTTTCTGATACAGAATACGTTATCTATAAGTCAAATTTTTTTCAATGGACTGCGAAATTTAAAATAAAACATTACTTGGAGTTGTTGTTTATATGATGAAAATAATTGCATATTGTTTTTATGTGAGTTTGTTATACAGTTTTTGTATGAGATAAAAGTATTAGATTAGACTTATTATTTCTTATACCCAATATGAATTGGTTTTTAGGTGCGGCCATCGAGTGATGAGTTCCATTAGCATTTTTATATCAATTAAAGTAGCTACCGTAAGTCTTACAGTAGTAGACTTGCCCCCATGAGCCTATAAATAATAGGTGATTGTGGTGACTGTTAAATGCTCCATGCTTTAACTGCATTCACACTAGCAATGAAGATAACAAAACCTAGAAATCATTGGTGAAGGGTATATATAACCTTTTTTGCAATCTTGAGGTTATAGCTTACCTATGAAAAACACCAATAAATAATTTAAAGGTTATTTGGTTGATTTATTGAATAGTTGAGTGTTTGAATAATTGAATAGTTGAGTGTTTGAATAATTGAATAGTTCTTAGTATCTAGAAAAAAGTGATTACTTTATTTCTGTCAGCGGAAAATGACAGGCTGCTTGGTGATTGGTTTGGTTCATTTGCTGCAATTCTGGCATCACTTTTCGGCAGTGTTCGGTTGCGTTAGGACACCGAGGAGCAAAGGCACAACCAGGTGGCGGGTTAAATGGATCTGGTAATTCTGTGCAGTTAGCGTCTTCTACAATTAAGGGTTTACCAGGTATGGGTACGGAATCCAATAATAACTTGGTGTAATGATGGCTGGGAGTGCTAAATAGGGCTTGTGCTGGTCCCTGTTCTACTACCCTACCAAAATACATCACGATTACTCGATCACTGATCGTTTCCACTACTGATAAGTCATGACTGATAAATACATAGGTGAGCTGATAACGGCTTTTTAAGTTTGCTAACAAATTAAGTATTTGTGCTTGCACAGATACATCTAAAGCTGACACCGGTTCATCGAGAATTAACAGACTGGGCTTAACTGTCAAGGCTCGGGCAATACCTACACGTTGGGCTTGGCCACCAGACAGTTCGTGAGGGTAACGCTCTAAAAATTCAGTGGGCAGGCTAATGTCATTCATCAGTGCTTTTAATTGCTCCTCCCTTTTTGATTTCGTCATTCCTAATAAGTGCGTCATAGGTGAGGATAAAATGTCACCAATTGTTTTTCGGGGGTTTAGGGCACTAACCGGGTCTTGAAATACATACTGAACCTGACGGAATAATCGTCGTGGATCTTTTTTTGTAAGCGAAATGAGATCGTACTTATTGAGAAAAATATTGCCTTCAGAAGGTTTGTCCAAGCCCACTAACATTTTTGCCAGAGTAGATTTACCACAACCAGATTCTCCAACGATCCCCAGAGTTTCACCTTTGTAAACTTGTAGATTAATACCACGAATAGCATGTACTGTTGGTAGTTGCTTACCCAGCAATGTTTTACCTCCACCAAAATGGCGGACTAACTGTTGTGCTTGTAAAATATTTTCTTCCATGAGCTAGCAATTATTAATGAAGGGTATGTTGAAGTGGTTTAATACACCGCACAGACTGTCCATCAGTCAAATTGGTGAAGTGAATGGCTTGTTGTCGGCAACTGTCTTCTACATAAGGGCAACGATCAGCAAAATGACAGCCTGTTGGTAATTGGTTCATTGGAGGAGGTAATCCTTCAATAGTCTCTAGTTGTTGGTTATTCTTACCTAATCTTGGCACACAACTAATCAACTTTTGCGTGTAGGGGTGAGCAGGTTGAGTTAAAAGGGTGTGGGCTGGCCCTGTTTCAACTATATGCCCTGCATACATGACAGCTACCTGATCACACATAGCGGAAACCAGACCAAAATCATGAGTAATAAATAATAAGGCAACTTTCGTTTGTTGTTGATGCTGTCGTAATAACTTTAATACTTGGGCTTGTATCGTGACATCCAAAGCTGTTGTTGGCTCATCGGCAACTAATAGGTTGGCATTATTAACCAATGCCATTGCAATGACTACTCGCTGGCGCATACCACCAGATAGTTGATGAGGGTAACTTTTCATCCGTAGTTCGGGGTTGGGAATTTGCACTTGTTTCAGCCAGTTTATAGCTGTTTTTCTAGCCTCTTGATAAGAAACTGGTTGATGGGCGCGAATGGTCTCAATCATCTGCTCCCCTACTCTAAATAGAGGGTGTAGGGCGGAAAGTGGGTCTTGAAATACATAAGACACTTTATTTCCCCGAACATGCTGTAGTTGACTTAACGGTAATGACAGCAATTCTTGATCATCAAGCCAGACCTGGCCATTGACAATTTGTCCGGGCGGGGAAGGAGCTAATCGTGAAATAGACATTGCTGTCACCGACTTGCCTGAACCTGATTCACCTATAATGCCTAGGCACTCGCCAGGTTGAATAGTAAAGCTTACCCCATTTACGGCTTGATAAATGCTTTTACCCTGGTGAAACTCTGTATGTAAATTGGCTACTTGTAGTCCATTTTTCGGGCCATTAATATGACTAGCGATTAATTGCTTAGAGGCTGTGTTTTTATGATTAACTAAAGTGGCTGCTGCAGGCCGACCCATGACGCCAGATTTTAAGCGGGGGTCTAGCAAGTCTCGTACGCCATCACCCATTAAATTAATGCTCATTACTAAAGCAAAAATCATTAATCCGGGAATAATAGAAACATGAGGGGCGGTAAATAACAGCTTGCGGCCTTCACCTAGCATAGAGCCCAAATCAGCCTGGGGAGGCTGAGCGCCTAACCCTAAAAAGCTAAGCCCGGCAGTTTCTAAAATCATCCAGCCAATGGTGGTGGTCATAGTAATGACAATGGTGGGAAGCACATTGGGCAGTATTTCCGATAGTAGAATTAGACTGTCATTTTTTCCTGAAAGTCGTGCAGCATCAATAAAAGCCTGTTGAGATAATCCCAAGGTTACTCCACGAATATTCCGGGCAAAAAAAGGGATATTGACAATAGCGATGGCATAGAGTGCATTCATTAATCCTGGCCCTAAGGCTGCAACAATGGCAAGGGCAAGTAAGATATAGGGAAATGCCATCAACATATCAATGCCCCGCATCAGTAAATTATCTGTACGGCCTCCAAAATAACCTGTTAATAAACCAATAGTGGAACCAATGATAGCTGCAATTAAGGTGGCAGAAACACCAACCATTAAGCTGACTTGAGTGCCCCAAATCAGGCGTGACAATAAATCCCGGCCTAAGTGGTCGGTGCCTAATAAAGCCTCTGATGAAAAAGGAGTCAGTAAGCGTAGGGTTAAAGCTGTTTCATCTGGGGGCGCTAAGGGCAATAATGGGGCTGCGAGTGCCAGGAATAACAAAGTTAAAAAAATAACAAATCCAATTAAGGCGAGACGATTGTTGATAAATAACTGCCAAGCTGATGGCCGAGCGGTTTTATTTGCTGGCACTTGATTATTCATGAAGTGAGCCGGGGGTCTAAATAGTGCTGAAGAATATCAGCAAGTAAATTGAAGATGACATAAGAGACAGCAACTATTAAAACACCACCTTGTACTAACAGGATATCCCGCATCGAAATGGCATTCACTAGCATTCTACCGATGCCTGGCCACTGAAAAACCGTTTCTATATAAACAGCACCACCTAACACAAAGCCGGCTTGAATACCGATAACAGGAATTATGCTGACTAAAGCAGTTTTACAAGCGTGTCGATAAATCACCTGACGTTCAGTTAATCCTTTCGCACGAGCAGTACGAATATAATCCTGGCGTAGTACTTCTAGCATGGCACTGCGGGTTAATCGAGCAATCACACTGGTGGCCACTAAGGCTAGAGTAATAGCAGGCAGTATTAAATGTTTGAGCAAATCTAACCAGTCACCACCACCATAAATGGCATACATGCCACTGGCTGGCAGTAATTGCCACTTGACTGCAAACAACATAATTAATAATAAGCCCAGCCAAAACGAGGGGATGGAAATTCCGATTAATACAAAAAAAGTAATCGTTTTATCAACCCAGCTAAATTGTCTGACTGCAGATACAATACCGGCCAGCAACCCCATTACACTACACAATATTAATGCCATGCCTGCTAATACCAAAGTAGCTTGAAAGCGTTCCATTATTTCGTCAACCACGGGTCGATTAAGACTGTAAGAGCGGCCCAAGTCCCCCTGCAATAAATTACTCAACCAAATGATATATTGTTCGACAAGTGTTTTATCTAGCCCTAATTGTTTATTCAGGCGAGCTACATTTTCGGGGGTAGCGTACGCACCTAAAATTGCAGTGGCTGGGTCGCCGGGTATTAAAGCCATCACTAAAAAAACAATTAGGGTTAAGCCAAATAAAATAGGGATAATGGCGAGTAAGCGTTTAATAATGTAATATGTCATAATGGTTTTAGTTTATTTTGAACTCCTTCTCTTTGAAGATATCTCAAAGCTGTTTTTAGCCCCCTTTCCCTCTGAGACTGTCGCAAAGGTACTTTAAATCAAGTCCCTTCTCCCCTGAGGTGGGTATCGCAAAAGCTACTTCCCCCCTTTAATAAAGGGGGGCTAGGGGGGATTTAAATGAACTAGGGTTATAGACCGCCTTTTCCTTATTTGTATATAAAAATCCCCCTCAATCCCCCTTTTTCAAAGGGGGAAACTGGGTTGTGTCATAGTGCTATTCCCTTTGTTTTCAGTAGTGGTATTCAGAATACTCTGTCACTTTATATTTATTTCTTAGTAACATTCTTTAATAATAAAAAAAACGAAGGTTGTAGTTTGAATCCTTTTACTCGTTTGTTGGCGACAGCATTTTGTTTCCAGTTAGCAATAAAGGCCCAAGGGGCATCCTCTAACACAATAGTCTGCATTTCTTTATAAAGTTTGCCTCGCTCCGTTTGGTTGGTAATGCGGCGAGCTTGCTCCAATAATTGGTCTACTTTAGGGTTAGAATAATAACCTGAGTTAAAGCCTCCTTTATCTGGCCAGGCAGCAGTACGCAAGGTTAAATAGGGAAGGGTGTCTGGATCATTGGTCATCCAGGCCATTTCCGCCATATCAGCTTTTCCTGCTAAACCAGGATTTACTTTGCCTAGAAAAGTATTCCACTCGTAAGTTTCAATATTCACCTTTAAGCCGACTTTAGTTAAATCCGCTTGAATAGCGGCTCCCATGGCCACAGGATTAAGCATACCGGAGCCGCCTTCTGTTACATAAAAGGTTAGCTTTTCGCCTTGATAACCTGCACTTTTAATTAATTCACGAGCTTTTTCAGGATTATAAGCATAGGGCTGTAAATTATTGTTATAGGCCCAGGAAAATGCTGGGGGGATAGGGCCCGTTGCAACAGTCGCAGTCCCTTGTAATACATTATCAACTAATGCTTTTTTATTAATGGCGTAGTTCACTGCTTGACGTAATTGCTTATTAGCAAGTGGGCCTTCTTTAAGGTTTAAAATTAAAAACCACAAGTGAGGCCCGATTTGTTCATAAATCTGATAATTGTTTTGTTTGGCAAAGGTGCTGACATTATCAGGTGGCACTTCTACCATCATATCAATACCACCGGCGAGCATTTCTGCTACTCGGGTGTTTGCATCGGTAATAGGGCGGTAAATAACAGCTTTTAATTTGGGAGGATCACTCCAGTAATTGGGATTACGCTCAACCACCACTTTGGCATTACTTTTCCATTCAACAAAACGAAAAGCACCTGTGCCAGAGGGATGACGACCAAAAGTTTTGCCATGCTGCTTTACTGCTGCTGGCGATACAATTAATCCAGTTGGGTAAGCTAAGTTAGAAAGAAAAGGGGCATAAGGCTCTTTTAATTTAAATTCAATAGTATGGCTATTTTTGACAGTAACTTTATCTACAGCACTAAAAAAGAAAGCCAAAGGAAATGGCCCGGTTTTATGGTAAGGATGGTTTTCATCTAATATTCGATCGAAATTAAATTTTACTGCCTCTGCTGTTAAAGCTGAGCCATCATGAAATTTCACTCCTTTTCGGAGTTGAAAGGTATAAGTTTTGCCATCTTTACTGATTTGCCAGGATTTGGCCAAAGCGGGCTCTACCTGCAAAGTCCCATCTTTATAGCGAACCAGGCCATCATAGAGGTTCATTAAAATACGAAAGTCATTTAGGGCAGTTGCTGTGTGGGGATCCATCGATTTAGGCTCAGCAATCTGCCCGACAATTAACACATCAGGTGGTGTTTGTGCGAAAGATGTTTGTAGAAAAGCTATGCTAACCGAAAGTGCTAAAACTACCTTGATAATAGCAGCAGTGATTGGTTTCCTTACCATTTGCTTGCTCCGTATCATATACCCTATTTACTAGACAGCATAACGGTTTTAGGGAGTAACTTGTAGGGGCTGTTACTTTAAGTGATTTAGCGGCAGAGCCGTTTTATTAACCACCTGTTGTAGAACGAAACTTGAGTGGACGCCTGTCACTCCTTTGATTCGAGTGAGTTTGCCCAACAGAAATGATTGATAGTAGTTCATATCAGGCACAATGACTTTTAACTGATAATCGGCAGCTTGGCCGGTAATGAGTAAACACTCTAATATCTCTGGTAGTTCCCGAATGCTTTCTTCGAACTGTTTGAAGCGATCAGGTGTGTGGCGATCCATGGAAATTTGAATAAGCGCGATCAGCTTTAAGTCGAGCTTTTCAGCATCTAATAGAGTGACATGCTTTTTGATCACCCCGGACTCTTCCAGCTGTTTGACCCGCCGTGAGCAGGGGGAGGGGGATAGCCCCACTTGCTCTGCTAGCTCTAGATTACTGATTCGCCCATCCTGTTGCATGGCTTCCAAGATACGTTTATCAGTACGGTCTAATGATAAAGTCATGCTAATACCTGGTCCTTAAAAGGTTATATGTGCTAATAATATGATGATTATTAGCTAACTATTGCTTGAGTATGCTTTTATGAAGGATATTTGCAATCATTCACCCTTGCAAGTGGTTTATACTAGTCCTCGTCGAGAGGTGAAGCCAACCCATGGCTAACCTAACCACCCACAAGGTGACCCCAGTCAGCCCAAAAGGTAGACAAGCTTAGTTAGATGCCCCAAAAGGGAAAAGATACGTAAGCAAACTAAAAGCAAAAAAGTGTAGAGCTAAGCCACCATGAAACTGATACATTTTAAATATTTCATTTTATAGTGATTTAGCTCTAAAACTATGCGGCCTTTATTTTCTGAGATGGGTCGCATTATTAATTAGGGTAATCAATTGGTTTATAGTCATGGCATTCGATCACAAAAAATATCGCCCCTATCATCCCATCAATAAAACTGACAGACGCTGGCCAAATGCAACAATTGAGCATAGCCCAAAGTGGTGTTCTGTTGATCTTCGGGATGGTAATCAGGCACTGATCGATCCGATGACAGTTGACCAAAAAGACCGGCTATTCAGTTTATTGGTTGAAGTGGGCTTTAAAGAAATTGAAGTGGGTTTCCCTGCAGCCAGCCAGACAGATTTTGATTTTGTTAGAAACCTGATTGAGCAAAATAAAATTCCTGATGATGTAACGATTCAGGTGTTAACCCAAGCCAGACATGATCTGATTGAAAGAACGTATGAAGCGTTAAAAGGCGTTAAACAAGCGGTCGTTCATTTATATAATTCGACATCGCCCACTCAACGAGAAAAAGTCTTTAAACTAGACAAACAAGGTATTGTAGACATTGCTGTTAATGGCGCAACAACCGTTAAGGCGTTAGCAGCTGATTACCCAGAAACGAATTGGACCTTCCAGTATTCACCTGAAAGTTTCAGTGCAACAGAGCCGGAATTTGCAGTAGAAATTTGTAATGCCGTGTTAGCGGTATGGCAGCCAACTCCAGAACAGCCAGCCATTATTAATTTACCTTCCACGGTGGAAATGACCACACCTAATGTGTTTGCCGATCAAATAGAATATATGCACGAGAACTTCGCTTATCGTGATTCGGTCATCTTAAGTGTGCATACTCATAATGACCGTGGCTGTGCGGTAGCGGCTGCTGAATTAGCCATATTAGCCGGTGCACAACGAGTGGAGGGTACCTTATTAGGTAATGGTGAGCGTACTGGCAATATGGATATTGTCACCATGGCCATGAATTTATACAGCCAGGGTATTGATCCAACTCTGGATTTAAGTGGGGTAAGTAAAATTGTGCAAACCATTCAAGATTGCACCCAACTGCCGGTTCATCCCCGCCATCCTTATGTGGGTGAGTTGGTTTATACCGCGTTTTCAGGTAGCCATCAGGATGCTATTAATAAGTGCTTGCAAGTCCAACATGAAAGCGACCACTGGGATGTAGCCTACTTACCTATTGATCCAACCGATGTGGGCAGAAGTTATCAAGAAGTAGTTAGAATTAATAGCCAATCTGGTAAAGGTGGTGTTGCATTTGTACTTGAGCAAATTTACGGTTTGAAGCTGCCTCGTTGGATGCAAATTGCCTTAAGTAAAGTCGTGCAAAAAAGAGCCGAAGGGGTTGGTAAAGAAATTTCTGTAGACGAAATTTATAGTGTATTTACTGAAACCTTTATCCATAGTGCCGGCAAAATACTGAATTATGATATCCACCAACAACACGACAAGCAGCGTTTAGATGCTACCATTGAAACACCCCATGGGGTAACAACTATCGTGGGTATTGGGAATGGCCCGTTAGAGGCTTTTTTAAATGCCTTAATGGCGCATGATAGTGCTCACTATGAAATCAGTGATTACCAAGAACATGCGATGGGTGCTGGCAGTAAAGCCGATGCCGCTGCTTATATCGCGATTAAATGTGATGGTGAAAATGGCTATGGAGTAGCTATTCAGCAAGACAGTGTGCTGGCATCTTTACAGGCTTGTTATAACGCGGTAGTCCAGGCTAAACAGGCCCAGGATGAGCAACAGTTGCAAGCAATGTGAGGAGTAGCAGCCATGGATGGCTGGTTAAAATCATTCGTGAAGAGCGTAGTTATTTTTTTAGTTGGTATATAATTTTTCTAGCTAATACATCCTGGCTGTAAAACTCATAATCCACTGTCAGATGAGAGCCATGGATAGCAAAACGCCTGATGGTTTCTTTTCTTAAGCCTTGTATTCTTATTTTTTGGACAAATTCGACAGCAGTTGAGGAGAGTTTATTAATTTCTACATCACCTGCTTTGTTATTGGTTTCAATGCGTAAATAATCTTTACTACTGTACAGCCTAATATATTCTTGTATAGATTCCCCCTTAGTTTGATCATCTAACGATGAGTTAATTTCTAAGTCCCCCTGAGAAAACTCGCTAACTCTAAAGTCTACCTTGTAATTAGATTTATCTATTTTAGGTGACTTGCTGGTACCAAGGCAACGGTAGCCTTTAGCAGTACCTCGCCAGTTGCCTTCAAGGTTTTCAAACAACAATTTGACTTTTTTCTGTTCAGCTGCTGACAGTATGGATGATGTAATTGGCATGAAAGCGTTGTTGCTCTCCTGCTTACTTGGCGAGAGAGTGAAGCACTCTAATGCAACGCCTGGTGGTAGCCAAAATAGCAGCCCAATTATCAGCATAAGTCGTTTTATGGATATAGCTGGCATCTGGTAGTGCCCTCATTATAAGGTATAATCAATGCATAGCTGAGTGCTTGATAGTTGTCAAAGATATTTTCTCACTGGAAGGTACTAGTCTATGCTTTTTACTTTGGGTGATATTGCTATATTTTAAATACATCATGTATTGTATAATTGTTGAAGTTATATCTGTGATTTTTGATATTGAGTAATTAAATATTTTCTGAGGGAGCTATGCCAGGAGTCAGTCAATATAGTTGGAATACTACGAATGTACAGGGATTTAGCCAGATAGAAGTAAATGGACAAAAGCAGGTGGATACAACGGAAGGTCTAGGCGCTTTTAAAGACCTCTTGGAGTTAGGTTTATTAAAGCCATATACAAAAAACTTGGATATTGGGGGCGGTGAGTTTGACGATGGAACTCGTTATTTAGCAGATCACTTCATTGAAAATGCAGTCTATGACCCCTATATGAGGCCAGTATACCAAAATGAACAGGTTTTGGCGGAAGTTGAAAGTAGTCCAGTAGATACAGTCACCTCTAATAGTGTATTAAATGTAATTGATAACTTAGAAGCAAGAAAAGAACATATATTATTAGCCTATTCAGTATTAAATCCTGGTGGTCAAGCATTATTTAAAGTATGGGCCGGAAATGAAACAGGCCAAGGCAGTTATACTGATGGCTGTTTTCAAAGTAATCAACCAGCTGAGAATTATATGGGTGAAGTTGCTGAAATATTCGGATTGGATAATGTAGAACTATTAGCAGATCATAAACTCGTAATAGCAAAAAAATAAGAGTACTTAAGCAGAGTTAGTTTCGTTTATATCGAAAGCTAACTCTGTAAGTCGTTAAAATGCTCTTCTATACCCTTCTCTTTGGCTATACTTCAGCGATTAATTAAACTCGCAGGGTATTTGCCGGAGCTGAAAACCATTCTGGCTTATGCTCACGAAGAATGTATTCTGGTACGTGCTTCATCAGTATTTCCTGGTGACGAAATCTGGGTATGAATTTACCTCTTAACTCTTCAGGAAGGTAGTCGCTAAACTGTGCCATTAGGTTTTCAGGTTGTCGACGTGGAGGCGCTTTTTCATATTGATTTGACCAACCTTCTCCATCACAGACGACTGTTGATCCACCAACTTTGGTATTTTGGTGAGGTGAGCCAATTTTGCTCGAAAGTACCAGATTTAGATCAATTTCAGTAGATAAAGAAGGCTTGTGGTCATCACTAATGCCATTATCACTGCATATTTCTATGCGTACGTTTTTACCATTAAAGCTAATATCAAACCCTGCTTGAGTACCGCCGCCCCAGTTTAAGGAGGGAAATGTTCTATCTTCATAATCAAGGTCAAGCTTATCGTACCGGTCTTGGCCATCTTGATTTTGTAGTTGCTCACCATTTAAAAATACAAAAGCTGAATTATGTACTATTCCTTGATTTTCATTATCGTGCCAAACAATACTACCTGGTATAATCAATCTATCTGGCTGAGTTGCACTTAATTCTTTTAATTGGTCTAACAGTTGATTTTTTTGGTCAGTAGTAAACGCTGTAAGTGTATTACCATGTTGATTCCAATAATATTCAGGGGCAATAAATACATCGGTTGCTGTTTGCTCGAATGCCTGATGTATCATATTAAAGCGTTCAGAAAAACCTCCTTCAGTCTCAGGTAATTTAGCAACTTCTGGGCTCCAGGCAGCAACACTCAAATCACTCCCAGGCAGAGAGTCATATTGTGTGATATTACTAACAGCAGTTTGTGAGTGGCTGCTGGTGAATATACTTTGGTCTATTCGGTTAATGTGAGGTTCAGATAGTGTATTAATCATAAGGTTTACTTTAGTTTACGTTAATTTATTATTTGAATGAGTGTTTATTATTTTTTTGATTGTATATATTGTATGTGTTGTTATAATACGCCTGTTATCTTATAACAGCTTTTAGCTAAGTTAGCCACTGATAACTTGAAAGTGTACGATGACTTTAGAGGCTCGGTTTATGGTGGGATCATTGATGTTAATTAGTGGTATATGCGTAAAGCTAGGTAGCAGTACTTTTGCCAAGAGAAAGTAAACACTTAGCAGCGAGCATTATATTTATTATAAAATGAATCTTATTCACTGATCTCTAATTGATATCCTACCCCTCTTACTGTGTTAATTTTTAACTCAGGCACTTTTTTTCGTATGCTTAATATATGATTATCTACGGTTCTTGTTGAAGGTAATGAATTATATCCCCAGACTTGTTTTAGAATCTCATCTCTATTACAAAGTCGGCTTGGGTGAGAAGCTAAAAATGCTAGTAACTTAATCTCTTTTCTAGATAAACAAACCTGTTCATTTTTATAGTATGCTACATTATTGGATAGGTTTATTTTCAGGTCTTTATAGATAATTTCACTTTCTCCAATAGGACGAAGTAACATTTGTGCGATAGCTATAATCTCTTGAGTATAGACGGGCTTGACTAAAAAACCTCTTGCGCCAGCACGAAAGCTATTAATACGATGTTCAGTCTCATCGCTATGAGATAGTATAATAATAGGAATGGCTTTTAATGTAAGCAAACAAGCGATTTGAGAAAAATAGCTATCACCTAGCAAATCTAGACTTAATATTGCGATATCAGCGTTAGTCCAGCTGTTATCAACAGAGTCTAATGTATAGCATTTATTACAGTGGTATTTATTCTTGTAAAACAATTCATTTAATCTTTTACTTAATAACTCATCATCTTCTAGGAGTAAAATATTCATAAAGTCACCTAATCGCTTTTCAAAATTTTAAACAAATCTTTCACTTGATCATGATGAAAGATGAATATGTTAGCTCAAGTAAGTATTGACTAGGATCTGTGAGTACTTATTAGCTTTTATAAAAATCAAACATAGTATAAATAATGATTTACTCTGTTTACTAGAAAACTCAGTATATTTATCAGGAATAATCGTCTTCAAAGTTACATTCTAATAAATCACCTGGCTGGCAATTCAGGTGTTTGCATATTAGGAATAAAGTTGAAAAGCGTATTCCTTTTGCCTTGCCTGTTTTGATTAGTGATAAATTTTGCTCAGATAATCCCGTTAATTCAGCAAGCTTTTTTAAGCGCATTTTTCTTTTTGCTAACATGACATCAAGTCTTATAATGACTTCTGTGTCCATTCTATACTAACTCACATATTGCCTAGGGGATTAATGCATGATCTTCTGCTACTTTTTGTGCTTCAACCAGCACCCAAGAAATGGAAATAATAATACTTCCAAATACTAATGGAATAATGCTACTAGGTAATAAAGTAATTTGAAGAATCTTTTCTCCAGGTGGATTTTGAAATGTTAAAACTAAAACCAATAAAGTTGAGTATATAACTTCGCAGATGACCCATATATAAGATAAGAGACCAATTCTGCGCAAGATAATAGCATTTAATAATGTAAAAACTTGACCTTTTTCGTAATTTTTAAACAAATTAATTAGAAGATACAACCCATACAAGATAACGCTCAATGGGATAACAGTAATAGCCACTCCAAGTATCTTGGTCGCAGGCGTGATAATCACCTGTTTTACATCAGCCCCAAACATTAAGGCAAGTTCTGGGGTCATAAACACCCACATCCCTACAGCGCCTATAAGAACAACGCCATAAAGAAGGGTACAAAATATCCGACATCGTTTGGAGATAGCTGCAATCTTATCCATACACTTTGCTTATGATTAATTAATACAAAAACTGATAAAATTAAAATAACACTTGATTTTTCAATTATGTAAAATATTATACTCACTGTCAACTAGTGTGCCCTTCTTAGTAGGCAGGAGAGTCTGGCAATACAAGTAAGTATATATTAATGAAGGTTCGTTCCATTTTAGAGTGCGGGTAGTTGTGAGGATATAGATAGCTATGGCTCCTTTCTATTGGGCTTTAAGACATTCAAGGTAGCGGGTTGCTTATAATCAATTCTAGGAGAGATGAGTCTGTTTATAATTAAGTGGAATTAAAAAAACAGTGACAATCACTTAAGCGAGGAAAAGCTTGAATGCGTTAATACTATAGGTGTTACATAATGATGGCTTTTAGCTATTGGATATATGGTACCACTTACAATTTTGTTAGGAGTATAATGAAAAAATCTGTCATAGGATTTACTGCAATTATCTTTTTATTAGAGAGCGTAGTCTGCATCGCGAGTAGTGATATTACCTATCGTGTCAACGTTGAAAAAGAAAATCCTACGATTGCAAAGGTATCTGCAGACGTTTTGACTCTAGGAAACTTTGTAATTGAGCCTCCTCAAGCTTCAAACTTGTCTACAAGTCATACAAAATTGAATGTTATTTGCCAAGCAGGAAAAGGTAAAAATATATCCATACAGTTTGGAGTTCCTATACAGTGCAAATCTATACATTGGAATATAAAATTTAAGAAGCTGAGTCATACCAACTTCGAAGCATCTAGCCTACAAAATATTTATTCTCCTATTGGCTGGTGGGTTTTGCACGAGCAGGACAGTTTACCAAGAATTTCTGGTAATCATTCTATATATGTTTGTGTTACAAAAAATAATTGTAATAAACTACCAGAAAATATCTCTGGTAATAGTGGCCCCCCAGTATTTATGGTATGGGGTAAAAAAACTGGAGTGATCAAAATTCATAATTTCAAAATAAATATTTTCTCCGATAAAGAGCTACTTTACTCTAAAATACCTAGTATTAAGGAAGAGCTGGAAAAGCAATATAGTTATTTAAGCGCTGTTTTTTTGTCTGACAAGCAGCAGATTACTTGGTCATTGGTATGGATTGCTATTGATCAAAAATATAATCACTTGAGTGGGGCTGCTGGAGCAAATGCCTATATTACTAACTATCTGGTGGATAATGGTAGGTTAACAGATAGAACGTTGCCATGGCTATTGAGGGTATCAGCGCATGAAACAGTGCATGTATTATCTAAGTACACTTTACCTACTTGGATAAATGAAAGCTTGGCGGAATACTACGCTTTTAAAACTCTCACACTTTCTAATATCGAAACTAGAGATCCTATTCAAGAATGGTTAAAAAGAAAATCAGCTATTTCTCATGCAAGTTCAGGATTGTACCATGCAAATAGAATGGTATCCGAGCAGCATGATATGAGTTTCTATCCTCTTTTTTACCTGAAAGGAGCTGCACTTTGGCAAGAACTAGATATAGCACTTAATGAAGAGGGTAAAAACTTAGATCAATATATAAGATTACTTAATAAAGATGACTCTCATGACCCCACAATTAACCAGAGCTTTATTCAGTCCATGGTTAGAGAACTTGGCTCTGGTCTGTGGGAATCAATTAGCTCAAAATATCTTTAATTTAAAGCTATGCAATGTCCTGCAATTTTCATAACTTATTAGCTTTTTTAAGAAGCGACTTAAGAGTTGTGTTTATTGAAGATGTTTCACCATTAATACTGAGGTATGAAGTAATGCGGTCATTTTGAACTTTGAATGCATATGCTGAGATATAGCTGCCTGAGCCTGCAGACTGGGTAAAAACTATTAGTTCCTCTGATTTATCTTTATCTAAGTCTTTCAATAACAGCTTAATAACGCTACCATCTCTCTCGCTTACTGCACCAGAAACAAAGTTGTCATATGGATACTTAGAATCATAGATTTTATATAGCATTAAACTAAAACTTCCAATTGATCTTGGCTCATATTTAGGTTCTGAAACGACTACAACTTTATCATGTGCTAATTTAATTTGTTTGGGGTTTATTGGCTCTGCTTGTACTATACCGGTGCTAATTACTGTGAAGATAAATGAGCTTAAAATCAATTTAGTCATATTAGACCTTCTAGTTAGTTTAAGGAAAAATATTATAATATCGACTGAGTTAAATAATATCAACTAAGGTGCTGAAGCTAGGTTAGAAATAAGTGAGCTATCAGAGGCAATTTAACAATAAGCGTGAATCGCAATCGGCAGAAGCGTTACAAAATAATATTGAGCTTAATGATTATCAGCTAGGCTCAATTAATGGTCTTTCTAGACAAACGCTTTTCATTGGTATATTTTTATCTATCTTTCTTCACATCGTAATTTTCACTCTTTTAGTTAAGGCAGACTTGCTTTTTGAATCAAGTAGGATACAAGATAGTTTCAGTAAGAATTTAACTATTGATATTATAACTACGCATTCAGATTTTTTAGATAAACAGCAATCCAAAAAAGAAATCGAGCAATCTTATACGGAAAATAGTATTAATGAAAAGCAAGAAATCAAAGCTTTGCAGTCTTCTGATCTTAACTTAAAAAATAAGCAGCAGGCTCAGAAAATAAAGCATGAAGAGCAAACGCCTTCATTGCCTGAAATGAAAAAATCACCATTAGAAAACAAAAATCAAATTATCGTTAAGTCTACAAAGGATGAAAATAAACGACAGGCTCAACCTCGCCCTATTGTTTACGAGGACATCTTAGATCAGGCAGTTCAATTAGACCAAACAGTGGAAAGTCAAAATGAGCTTCTTCGAGAAGATTTCACTGTATTCTCTAAAGAATTAAGAGATACACTGGAAGTGGTTCGTAAAGAAAAAAGCGATCGAAAAGAATATCTCAAAAACAAACAACTTAAAGAGAAAAATAAATACTTTGAATATAATAATACTGGAGGCTCAAAGAGAGTTCGTATCAATGGGAATTGCTTTGAAGTTCCTCAAGATGACCCTTTTGACTTGGTTCCAAAAACATGGAGGCTAGTGGGTAACTGCTCTAAGAGTAGAGAAATTAAATTCAAAGCTAAAACGTTAAATAAGCAATATCAAGAAAGTTTGAAAGATAAACGAAAAAATAATTCTTAAAATTATAATATAAAAATAGTTAGCAGAAGTTATACTCATCCCTGACTGAGAATAGTATACTCAATGCGAAGGATTATTTATACCCCTAATGGGCCATGCGCAAAATAAGGTAACAACTTCTTCTCCATTTATCTTCTAGCTGTGTTACACCCACTATGCCTGCAAAAAAGCGCCTTACCAGAAAATAAATGGCTTTGAAGACTGTTACCCAACTTTACGCATGGACCACTAGGGCACAAGGGCGAGGTCACCGAGCGATGAGATCTAGTAGCTATTTTTATATAATCTAAAGCTGTTTACCTGGGTAAGCTATAATAAATATTTATCAAGTATTTGGTAAATATTTTTCTTCACTTCCAGCAATTCATATATGAGTATAAGGCTGGAACTCCACCTGTATGAAAAAATAAAATTTTTGATCCTTTTTTAAACTTTCCTTGCTTTATTAAGTCAAGCATACCAGCAGCTGCCTTTCCAGAATATACAGGGTCAAGTAGAAGGCCCTCTAACCTTGCAAATAGTTTTACAGTTTCTATCATTTCCTTTGTTGGGATTGCATATCCTTCCCCAACATACTCGTCGTAGCAGGTTACGAAGTCTTTTGGAATTTTATCTGAATACCCTAATTTACCTGCAGTTTCATTTGCTAAATTAAGCACAAGATTTTCTTGTTCAATTTTTTTGCGACTAACATTGATACCATGAACCTGGATGTTATCATTTATATGAGTCATACCAGCAATAATACCTGCTTGAGTACCGGCAGAGCCTGATGGTATAACAATATGATTAATATCTAGTTTCATGGCTCTAAGTTGAGCGATTGTTTCTTCAGCACAAGCCACATACCCGATGGTACCAATAGAATTAGAGCCACCGATAGGGATGATATATGGGCGCTTTCCCTCCTGTTTAAGTAGATCAGCTTTATCTATCATTAGGCTATCCAAATCAGAATTAGCATGAACGATATCACCTATTTTTGCACCTAAGAGTTTGTTCAAAAAATAATTACCACTAGTATTATCCTCTTTGTAACTACTTTCTGATCCACTTTTAAGTATTAAGTGACAGTCAAGTCCTTCCTTTACTGCCCAAGATGCAGTAAGACGACAATGGTTAGACTGCATGGAACCACAAGTAATCAGTGTATCAGCACCTTCTTTTAAAGCATCTGCAACTAAAAACTCCAACTTACGGGTTTTATTTCCTCCTGCTGCACCAGGTAGCAGGTCATCTCTTTTGACAAAAATTTCAACACCACAGCCCAAATAGTTACTCAATTGGGGAAGATGTTCAATAGGCGTTGGATATTGAAGGTAATGCCTTCTAGGATAATTTTTATAATTCATATTATTTGCTTACCTCTTTTAGAGTCAGTAATAGTTGTTCTAATTATGGTAGAACTTAAAATTTTGTTGATATCATAACTTTCCCCAGTTAGCATATAATTATCAAAATGTCGCTTGATTAAAATATATAATGTGACTGTTAGACATGCTTTGAGGTATGGCCAATAAGTTAAGCTGATATTGGTAAGTATGAGGTTTATTCTTGAAGTAGCTCAATGGTATCTTCCTTATTTCTTAACAAATTTTTTTTGATCTTCATTCCATATATAAAACTCAGGATCCCAGTAATGCGCTGAGCCTACTTCACTGCTGCCAGGTGGGTTAACTATTAGTAGATTGCTGTTTGTTTTATAGTCAAATCCTGTTGCAGCAGAAGGTCCTTCGTAAACAAGTCCAGTTCTCCAGTCAACAATAACACACACTTTGCTGACAAGGTGACCCACATCCTAAATAAAGCAGACTATAATACCCAGCAAAATCAACTGTAGATTTTTCAAATACTTTCGAAATAACAGTTTTGTATTTTTTTGCTACTTTGCTAGAAAAGTTTATCTTGGGTTTTGCTCCCTGATATTTAGAGTTTACTGTATATCTTTTGAAGTCAATCGTTTTATTTTGTTTTGCGAATGAGTCAGCTTTTTCAATACTGCTATAGCTCTGACTGGGATCGGTATCTTCTGAACATGCTGTTAAAAAAATAATGAGAGCAACAATGCAAAAAAGCCTATTCATATAAATTTCCACAAAATAGAAAACTATCGCATAATTCTATTTATTAAATGTCACAGTTTTGTAAAAATTGTAGTCATATGTAGGTCAATTTACGGAATTATGCACTTAAGAAACCTGTATTTAAGGAAATCTGCATTTAGAGAACAATGCAGGGTGATTTGAAGAAAGTTGGTTATATAGCGCTTCTTGGGGGGAGTGCACAAACTAATATTAATTGGTATAGGCTATTGTTTTCTCTAACCACACCAGCCACTCTTTTAATAGTGGTAAATTAAGCTCTTCAGCTTTACCTCGTTCATCTAACTTTCTTAAGCGAATTGCATCGTTAAAGAAAGGGAAGCACTCAAATTGACGACACTCTTTTGTTGTAAATGGGTCTCCTTGCTGTGCTAGTGTGGTACGGTTTAAATAATTAGCTAATTTGCAGACAACAAAGGTTGTCATGGGAATTAGCAGGCAACCCAGCACAATTAATATAATCCCTAACACGGCTTGCACTGAAATACTGTCTTGTTGAGCCAAGCCAAGCAGAGCAGCAAACAATAATTAAAGGAGAGGCACATGCAATTGAGTAAGCAATGGATAGATCCCCGGCACTGTATGCGGCTGCTAGGGAAAATAAATACCTTGAAATAACCCGGTGGCAATTAGAAGCCAAATAATCCCAGTATTAAAGGCGTTAATGAGTTCGAGATAAAATAATAAAATAGGTGAAAAAAGCACAAAACTAAGGGCTGTTACCATAAAAATTCCATCCAGCATGAGCCACTGCTGATACTAAAACTAACATTAGTGTCGTTACTGTCATGAATAGGCCTTAGCAGTGGGCAAAATAATGCTTGTTAGACCAGGGGAGTCTGGATTAAGCCCTTGTGTTAAGTATTCTTGAATTTGCATGACCGTAGTGGGTAAGTCGGCAATGCTGTCAATAATAATATGGGTACCTGCTTGGCAAAATTGCAGCTGGGTTTTCTCACGTAACCGTTGTTGGTGAGGTGGGTCTAGTGCTAACCAGTCTCCTTGATGATTTCTTTGAGAGCGGATAAATCAATCACCTTGGTTAAGAATTGATTGTTGTTATCTGGTCTATACCAAGGCAGCAATACAGACTAAAAGTTTCAGAATAATGACTTTTTAAATTCAGTAATTTGAAAGGTATGATAGTTTTTTAAAGCAGTTATTTTTTTACTAGAAAATTGGGTTAAAAGCCGTGCTTGGAAAAAATTTTTCCATATGTTCCATCCTTTTTTATTTCTGCTAGTCCTTTGTTAAAGTCTTGTATTATTTTTTTGTGATCTTTCAACTTAATACTAGATATTAAATATAGTTCATTTGTTGATAATAGCGGATTTAGGACTACAATTTCTGATAAATTATGGTGTTTTAATCTACCAACTTCATATTGAAAAACAGGAATAGACGTAACAATCATGTCAATACGACGGCCAAATAATTTCCGGATTGTGATAATGTGAGATTGAGATATATCCTTTCTTAGATAATCGGCTTTATCAAACTCTGCAGAATTTACCCAATTTTTAGTGACACCGATAGTATACTCTTTGAGCTCATGAAGTGAGCTATATGAGGTAATACCTGCTTCTTTGAGTGCAATAATCCCAACATTAATATCAAAAAAAGGATCACTATAGTAATAGGTTTTTGCTCTTTCTTTACTAAAATAGGCGCCTAGAGCAATATCTCTTTTTCCTTTTGCAACTAATACCATACAGCGTTTCCAGGGATACCATTGTAATGATATTTTATGACCTTTGCGCTTAAAAGCGGTTTTTACTATTTCAGTCAATACCCCACCTTCTTCTAAAGTAGAAGCAAAGTAGGGCTCCCAATCCGTTGTAACGATGGTAATGTCCCTGGCCAGCACTTTAGTCATGCAAGAGCAAGCTATACTCAATATAATAATGACTATATAAAAAGCTCTCATACTGTACTACTCAGTAGGATGAATAATGTAGCTTAATTACTTAACTTAAAATATAGTGATTATAGCCTATTTGAAGATAAGTATTAATTATTGATATCCAGGCGAATAGTCACCGCATCGTGGCGCCAATGCTCATAGTCTACCTCTAGAACACTGCCATCTTTACTTTAATTTATTCGCTCAATAAATAAACCGGGTAGCCCTGCTGAAATACCTAGCGCTTGTGCAGCATCTGATTTTAGGGCTGTTGATTTAAAGGCGTATTTTCTACGGAGTAAATGAGTGAGTGATTGAGATATATCTTCTGTTTGAATATCAGGTAATAAGTCCATATTAAGATAAATATGTTCAATTAGCACTGGGCGTTCCTCAATGGAACGTCGTCAGCGAAACTTTTAGCGAGTTGCTTGGTTTCGTCCTCACTGCGATAAATAATTTGACCTACACATCCACCACCTCCTGGCTCAAGATCAATAAAATAGAGAATATTACTCCCTGGATCTATTTGGTCTCCAGCTATTGAAATCCAACGGGGATGGAACCAGCTGGCACTAAGATAACTCTTAGTAGGCAGATTTGTTATTTCATTCTCCTTAAAAATATTAGAAAGTTGTTTCCACTCGTCAATTAAATAAGAAATCGAATAAAATTGACTTCCATAAGGAAGGATACAGTCATCAGTATGTTCTGCTATGTGTTCTCCATTATGTTTGCTGAGAAACTTTAAATAGCTTTCAGGTGAATCAGGAAAATATTTTTTTAAGCGTGCCAATTCACTCTTTGTGGCTGGTCCATTTAAAGATGATAGCCCCTTTGGATGATTTTTATTCATCCAGCGTTTGATTCGTCCAAACGACTGACCGATAATGTTAGTCATTATGAAACCCTTAAAACTTAAGAAATAATAGAATGCTTAGTTAAGCTAGGTTGACAGCATGGAATGATCTTATTATAGAGGAATATATACAGCCTTCCTAGACTATAATATTGGGTGCGCACTTCATCTGAATTTCAATAAGCATATTGCTTGCCTCACTTGACTTGCAAGGCGGGAGGAATGTAGATATTACCAAGGTACTATCTGACATTTTAGTGTCAGTTTTGTAAAGACATATTTCATCATAATTGATCATTTTTGGTTTATTTACTTATAGAGAGTTGGTTCGTAGTATGGTTTGGCTTCTATTATTTAATTACATAGTTGAAAGAGTTAGCCATTATTTATCATAATATTAGGTGGTATATGAAAAATATTTCAATGCTGATATCAGCTACTACGCTATTGCTGTCTTCGTTACCGTTATATGCTAAAGATGATGCACTGATTAAAAAAGTTTTCAATAAATATGCTGTTGAAGGAACTATGATTGTTTCTTCACATGATGGTACTCAGCAGTATATTTATAATAAAGAACGCAGTAAGCAAGAGTTTTTACCTGCCTCTACCTTTAAGCTATTAAATACACTAATTGGCCTAAAAGAGGGTGTCATTTCTGAAAATACAGTCTTTAAATGGGATGGCAAAGACAGAGGCTGGAATATGTGGAACAAAGACCAAACCTTGAAATCGGCACTCTCATACTCTTGCGTTTGGTGTTACCAGCAAGTTGCTCAAAAAGTGGGTAACAGTAAATACCTGGATCACTTTGATAAGGTAAACTACGGTAATAAAAAAACAGGTCCAAATGTCCAGCGGTTTTGGTTGGATGGAAATTTACGAGTAACAGCCTGGCAGCAAATAGACTTATTGAAAAAAATCTATGATGAAAAACTACCCTATCCAAAGCAGGATATGGAAACACTTAAGAAAATAATGGTTATAGAGAAAAAGCCGAGTTATACGCTTTACGGAAAAACTGGCTGGGCAAACAATGCTATACAGCAGGTGGGATGGTTTGTAGGGTTTGTTGAAACGAAAAAAGGCCCTTGGTTTTTTGCTATGAATATTAAAATGACAGAGATGAAACAGGCTCCAATAAGGAAAGCAATTACTAAAGAGGTATTGTTAGGTAAAAAAATAATTTTCTAACTAAATACTCATTGGATAGATTTTTTGTGAAGTAGAAAGTTGCTTATTAGGTGGCTTTCTACTTTTTAATTTATAGATAAAACTTAGAGTAAAGGAAGAACTTCATAAGTTTCTGTTATTATAATAAAAATATTTTAAGTTTACTAAAGAAAAATGAAGGCAGTTTATTGCCTATCGTATTGTTCTAGTTAGTGTCTCCATACTACTATGTATTCATTGCATTCAAACCATTCTTAGTGTTTAGCGACGATAACAAAACGCTTGTGTTCTAAAGATAAAAGTATTCGTCGTGATGATTGAGGGTTATTAGTTTAGCTGATGTTATGCAGTTAAAGGCATCTGATGAATCCATCTGAAGCTATAAGTCACTGCTATCGCTTGAATTAAGGTTAATCTGTTCTAGGGTTTACTAATAAATGATGAGTGGTATCTGCCTATGACTCACAATCATAGGTTTTAAATAGTAATTAACTATTTAGAGTTAACAGGTCATTTCGATGCATACTATTAAATTAGTAAACTTTGCTCTTCCTTTATTGTTAATTTTTGGGTTAATAAAAGTAGATTTAACCTATTCTGATACGGTAAAACTAGGCTTGAACTACCCAAAAACAGGGCCTTATTCAGTTCAAGGCTTGGATCAGTGGCGTGCGGCACAGATGGCTAAAGAAGAAATTAACCAGATGGGGGGAATTTTAGGCAAGCAAGTTGAAATTCTATGGAGAGATTCAAAATCTAAAGCGAAGCAAGCTACAAAAAATGTGCGTGAATTGATTGATGATGAGGGAGTGCAAATGATATTTGGTGGCTCCTCAAGCGGTGTTGCAATTGCTGCTGGAAAAGTATGTAAAGTAAGTAAAGTCCCTTGTTTTGGAACATTGACTTATTCTACAGCAACAACAGGAGAATCTGGGCATCGATATATGTTTAGGGAATGCTATAACGCTTGGCCTGGAGCCAAAGTACTTGCTTCCTATATGAATAAAAACTTCTCTGGTAAGAAGTATTTTTATATTACAGCAGATTATACTTGGGGTCATACCACAGAAGCATCATTTAGAATATTTACCAACACTCAGGATAAGAATGTACATGCTTCTATTAAAACCCCTTTTCCAACAGCAACAAAGAGTAATTTCAAATTAGCGATTAAATATGCAAAAAAAAAATCTCCTGATGTACTGGTACTAGTGCTATTTGGTAAAGATATGGCAATGGCTCTTAAAGAGGCGACATCTCAAGGGTTAAAAGAAAACACACAGATAGTTGTTCCTAATTTAACACTGGGTATGGCAGAAAGTGCTGGTGCTGAAGCTATGGAGGGTGTTTTAGGTGCATTACCTTGGAGTTGGCGAATACCTGAACTAACTGGTTCTGAAAAAGGAAAAACATTCGTTAAAAAGTTTACTGAAAAGTATAATCGTTACCCTTCTACATCTGGTGCTTCGGCATACACAATTATGTATGAATACAAAGCAGCAGTAGAAAAGTCGGGCTCATTTGATCCTGCAAAAGTTATACTTGCACTAGAAGGGCGAAAATACAAACTACTTAAAGATGAACAGTATTGGAGAGATTTTGATCATCAATCTATTCAAACTGTTTATGCTGTCCGTGGTAAAACAATTGCAGAGGTAAACGCAGATCCATATAAATTAGATTATTTTGAGATAATTGATCAGATGAGTGGTGATAAAGCTTTTCGAAGTAGAGAAGAGTGGGAAAGAGTAAGACGTGAAGCTAATATGCCTATATATTTAGAGCCAAAAGAACTATAAGTAGATATTATTTAATAGCATACTAAAGAGTCATTAATGACTAATAAAAAAGAACCCAAGCTAACTGGAAATGAAGAGGATAAGCATAATAAATTCTATTTAAAAAATATCTCGATCAGGTGGCGGTTGATAGGGGGATTTGCTTTTTTATGTATGTTGACACTGTTGACTGCAGGAGGTGGATACTATGCACAAAACCAACTTGGTAAGAGTTTGATTGATACTACTAAAGTCATTTCAATAGCAAATAAGCAACAAAAGATTCTAAGTCAGCAGTTAAGTGTAATTAGGACGGTAACTAATGATATTCATTTTGCAAATAATATAAAAGCCATAAACTCTCACCTTGAAAAATTAACTGCTATTACTAGTGATAGTGGACAAGTATTGTCGTTAATTAGCTTTGTTAGAAATAAGCTTGCTATTGAAAAAAGTAATTTGATCGCGTATCAAGAAAAACTTTCTCGTTTAGCTGTTGAGTTAAGGGATGATTTTTCTGTAATTAGTGAAAATGTTATATCACTTGTTGACTCTTTGACATTTGAAGTGAAAGTTAATACAGCCTCGTCATTTAGCTCCAGTAAACAGTTATTAGATAAAAATAGATATATTATTAATAATCAAGTGAGTTTGCTTGCTTCAAGTGCAAAAGATACTTTGTCTGTATTGCAAAAAGAAATTGCAATTGAAAAATCAATTATGTTATTAGGTTTGCAGAGCAAAGACTTGCTTTTGGTTAAGAGACTTAATGAATTAAAATATATAGAGATAGATATTAGTGATACATTTGATAGATTAAGAGGTAATTTGACTGGTTTTTTCGAAGGAGACTCTGCTGTTGATTTTTTAGCTAGATTAGATCGGGTAAAGACTATTGTTAACACGCTTATTGATGAAAAAGAAAGGGAATTAAAAAATGGTGTAGAAACCTTGGATGAAATAAAGTTAAGTAATATCTATGAAAAAATTAACAGTGAGTTTGAACAACTTGAAGAGTATTCTAGCGCAGTTTTTGACACTATTAACTTTGAAGTTGAAGTGAATGTTAATGAAGTTGAAGAAAATATTGGGGCTCAAGTTGCTTCGGCACAAAACTCAATAAAGATTGGTCTTGAAGAATTAACTAATACAACAGAAAAGTCTCTAGAGACTGTTAGTTTGGTGTTGCAAATAAAATCTGTTGCGTTAGAAATAGAGAAACTAGTCAAAGAGGTTCTTCTAAGTAAAAAAATAAAACAAACCAGGTACGCATTGGTGGATATTACTGAATATATTGATCAAGCATTAGTTGGCCTTTCATCATTGCCAGAAAGCGATGCCAGTAATCATATTATATCAGTATTATCTTCTTTAAGAGTAAAGTTACCTACTCTAATCAAATTAAAAAATAGAGAGCTGGTTTCAGCTGAAAATATTAGTAAAATGTTTATTGCATCAACAGGTAATGAAAGTAGTAGTTTATATGACTTGATAGAGTTGCTAGATGAAAATATTAAAAATACAGCAATAAACTTGGAGGAAGAAGTACAGTCGGCATTGCTGGAAAGTAATAAAAATACAGTTTTTTGGAAAAATGTACAAGTATTGTTAGGCATTATTAGTTTTTTGTTTGCATCTGTTGTTGGGGTGGTTATTTTTTATTCCATTAGTAGGCCTTTAATTGAGTTTAAAGTAACAATGGCTGAACTAATTAAAGGTAATTTTCGTTATAAATGTCGTTATCAGGCAAAAGATGAAATTGGGGTCATGGCGAAATCAATTCAAGATTTATTTAAAGACAAAATTTCATCTGTAATTCGTAATGCTAAACAACTGGCAGTTAGGCAAAAAAATCAAGCAGATGGTTTTGCAAAATCATTTAATGTAATTGCTTCAAGTTCTGAATATTTGAAGTCACAGTCTAGTGAAATATCCAATAGCTCAAATGTTATGGCTACTAACGTTTCCTCTGTAGCTGAAGCAATGGTATCTACGTCTAATAATATAGGAGAAGTAAATATATCAATTGATAAAATAGTAGATCTTTTAAAAGATTTGGATGACTTATCAAAATTTAGTGATTCAGAGGTTGATGAGTTGGCTCAAATTTTAAAAAATATCTTTAGCAATATCCATAAAGTTACCCAGCAAATAAATCAGTATTCAAATGATATCAATAAAATAAATGCTTTATCGGAGCACTCAAGTCAAGCTGCAACAAGATCTCAGTCAAGTGTGCAGTTAACCTTAGATGTATTAAATGAGCTGGAAGATGTTACTGAAGAAATATTTAGCTTTATTGATAAAATATCTGAAATATCTACTCAATCAAATGTGCTTAGTTTGAATGCAGCAATTGAGGCTTGTCAAATAGAAGAAGGGTCTGGCGGGTTTAGAGTTGTTGCTGAAGAAATGAAAAAACTAGCTATTCAAACGCAGAATGCAAATGCTAGGCTTGCCAGCCTGGTGAAAGTTGCTCAGACCCGTTTACAATCAGTAATGGATAACTGTGAAAACTCGTTTGAACGGACAAAAGAGGTAAATGAAAATAACCTTCAAATAGCAAAACTGTTAATGCAACAGGCTGCTACAGTTTCAGATGTTTCAACTAATATTGAATCTATTTCAAGCTCTTGCTCAAATGCAGATACCATCACAGATAGAGTAACTTCGAATTTTAAGAAAATTTCTAAATCAATAGAAAACAATTTTTTAGCAACCAAAACCATGAGTGAAAATGCTAGTGAATGTGAAAAGCATATAGTTTCTATTGTCGAATTAATTAAGAAATCATCTGAAGAAGCATCTCGTGTCAATACGAATATCAAAAACGTTAATAAAGAAATAATTGTAATTGACTCAAATGTAGTTGAAAATCAAAAAGCCTCGCGAGAGCTGTATAATGCATCAAAAGAGTTAGAAGGATTAATGGCATTCTTTAAAGAAGATAATTAGTTTTATATCTCTCTCATAGAAGCGACATCTATGTGTCACTAAGTCTACGATATCTGATGTTTTATTGACCAATTTTAGGCTCAGAGCTAGTCTATTCTATAACAATATTAAGTTAGAGTATTACACGGGGCAAATAATGAAGAGATGGTTAGGAATGTTATTGTTGCTGGTGACATTCCACACCCAGAGTGCGTTACTGACTGTCGAAGAGGAAAGAAGCAAAGCAGCAATCTATGAAAAGTACGACACTGCGTCTATTTTGATAGAAATCAATGAGATACAAAACAGGCGTCGTAACTTACAGCTTGAAAAGAAAGAGAAAACCAGACGTCTATCTGAATCCAAAGAGCAGTATAAGCAAAAAATTCAAGAGCTTGAGGTTGCACTACTTAGGAGTAAGCGCGCAGAAATAACCAATGAAGTACTCTCATCTAGTGAGAGTAGCCCTCAAGTGTTGTTTCAAGATCTTGAAGATCTGGCAACGAATATTAGTCGACTTGAGTTAAACGGGGCATCGACTAATGAGCAGTTGACTCAACTGACGGCTAAGCTTGATGGCTTGAAGCGTAGTTTCAAGCGCACTCGCAGTCAAAAAGATAGCCAGTTACTAGCCTTACGTGAACTCATTTTAGAGCGTTATACAAAAGAAGTCTCGACAGTTAAAACGATGGATTATAAAGGCTCATTCCGCTGTGGTACACGAGTGAGTATCCATGACTGTATGGGGTTAGTGCCCCTTGAAAAAATGGTGTTGGTTAAAGCGAAGAAAAGTTTGCCTGTTGCAAAGGTAGCCATTCTTGAGCACAGTTATATAAGTTTTTCACTAGACTTGAATGGTAATGCTAAGTTTGCTGTTAATGTTCGATTTACAGGTACCTTTAGTGCTGATATTAATGAGCAGATTAATCAGGCATTAGGGATTAATGCATTTGAAGTGGTGATTTTAAGTAATCGTGATGATGCGGAGCACTTTGTTAATGGTGATTACATCGGTAAGGGTAAGCGAGTATCAATTACGGTTAGTGCGGGGCAGAATGCATTCTATTCGCTAGCAGAAAACAAAAAAGAGTCTGTGGTTGAAATGATTACTGATAACCAGAAGCTGACTTTTAATTTTTAGTAATTTCAAGAACTTTAATTCTTCAAGCCCTATTGAATACTACTTAAACATATTATCTATTGTAAGTACTTCTAAGTTTTCTAACGAAGAAAGCTCATCCCAAGTAGCTCTTAATGGGAAAAAATACGGAAAAACAGGCTCATTGTTTAAGTGATCAATAATGTCTTGAGATAAACCTGCCGCATTGAGCTTTGCTAATTCAATAATAGTAACTTGGTGTATTATAATATTCTCTGGTTTAATTTTATTTATAGCGTTTTTTTTGTTTTCTATTTCACTCAGAAGCATATCATTGAAAATGTTATGTTTCTTTATAAAAAGCTCAAAGTCATGAAGGTAGGCTGAATATAAAAAAGTACCGATGATAGAAACTTCTTAAGTTCTTCAGCCTTCTCCTTGAAATAGTTGAGTTTTTGGACAATAAATATCCTAAACAAGGTACTATATTTCGGTTGATGCAAGCGGGTGATCTGGATGCAGTAATGACTCCATTTATTAAACAGCGAGCTTTGTTTTTAAAACAGTGATCTGAGTTTGAAAACCAAGTAGAACCAGGGCCTTTAAAGGGGGGAAAATTACAAGCAGAAGAGCAAAAGTGTATTATTGCTTCTCAATAATCAGAAGGGCTTTTGCTTTACCTATCATGTTGAAAAATAATGTTAAAAGCCCCTAAAAATGCACTTTTGACAATACACTTAAAATTTTTTATTAAAGGAAAATGATTGCAATTCCTTGGCGAGTGAGCGTTGAAAAATAATGGGACCAACCCAACTATAAATACAGAAGGCTAGCCAGGCGAAAGTACTGATAATTGCTGCACTGCCCATTTCTAAATCAGTAAATAATTGATTGCCCAGGCGATAGAGGAAATATAAGCTAATCAGGATAAGAATTTGTCTTGCTTCACCAATTTTGGCCATAAAGCTATTGAAATGCCACCATAATCCTAGCCAGGGACTTTGTTTAGCTTTAATAGCACTCATTAAGAATAATGGCTTTATTGCTATTGCATTATGGCTCAGAGCCCATAATGCGTGGTCTTTTGCTTCTTGAATATTCCCCAGTTGTAAATGAATAGATCCCATTAGGGTAATGGCATCCTGGTCATCAGGGTCTAAATGCATGGCATCTGTTGCATAGGCTTGTGCCTGTTGATAGTCACCTTTTTCCACGTAATATTCACCAAGCGCTACATGACAGTCGACCAGCTCGGGTTGGATGGCAATGGCTTGTTCTAAAATAGGTAACACCTGTTTGGTTTGTCCAGTTAACTCCAGTAGGTTGGCTTTTGCTAATAAATAGGAGGCATTAGTAGGCTCTATTTGTGAGGCTTGATTTAAATTATCTTCGGCCATAGTAAACTGGCGTGCGGCGGTTAAGATAACCCCTTGTGCATAATGGCAAAACCCTGAATCTGGTGCTAGGCGCAAGGCAATAGCCGCTTCATGCTTGGCTGCTTCCAAACGTTTATTATGAAATAAGCAAATGGCCAGTAATGCATGGGCTTCAGCGATATCCGGCTCATAAGACAGGAGCTGTTTCAGGCTGTCAATGGCACCATGGGTGTCACCATGATGCAGTTGTTGGTCGGCGAGTGTAAGCAGCTGTTCAATTCGATTGTCGTTCATACTTACCTTAACACCAAAAAAATAAAGCTGGGTAATAGCTGAAGAAGAGAGAACTGTTGAAATACAATAACCATGGCGATAAATGGAATGGCGCCATTACTGATGGTTTCCTGGTAATACTCAAACAGCTCGAAACTGCGGTTTTGTAACTCAAATACTTTATAGGAAATGGCAAGCTTCCAAACTGTCAGCACGATAAGCAAGTAAGGAATAGTAGTATTATCAATAATACCTTGGCTAAACGCGGCAATAATGGCAAATACAGCAAGGGTAGAGCCTAATAAGCCTACTATAATCCAGCCGATTTCTTTTTTTAAATAGGGGCTGCCTTGAAAAAAGCCATTGGCAAGAAACCATAACCAGGAAATGCCGGTATTGACAAACATTAAAGCAAATAACGGCCACATTGGCCTGACAGCCAGTTTGGCCTGGGCTGTGGGGGTTGGTTCGTCAGGTATTGTATAAGTCATAGCGTATTTTAATTATTGATTAATATTCAGGCTAGGCATTTAATATTTTCCATGTTTTTTCATGAAGCTTAGTACATCGTTATATAAACCCGATTCGTTGGCATATTTGGCATAATTGCGAGCTGAAGTCAGCCAGTCAATGGTAGTGGCTTTTACTTCTCCCATGGCTTGTTGTAGGTGTTGCTGGTTAAGTGGGACATCCTCTTGGCTGGTAATGGAGTCTTCAATGGCATTGTCGATAGCTGTTTCCACCAGGTTTTGTAAGTCAGCGCCGGAAAAGCCGCTGGTAGATTTTGCCAAAGAGGATAAATTTAAATTGCTTTCAGTTGGGCGGTCTTTGAGTAAAATATTAAGAATATTTTCTCGGGCTGCTTGATCGGGTGGTGGAATAAAAATCAGCCGATCAAAACGACCTGGCCTTAAAAAAGCAGAGTCAATTGCCCAGGGCACATTGGTTGAGGCAAGCACCAAGACCCCATGATTATTTTGGGCAAACCCATCTAACTCAGATAAAAACTGGCTTACTAATTTAGACGAGGTGCTCTCCCTTGAATATTGACGTTTACCGCCAATAGCTTCTACTTCATCAAAAAAAATAACGGCAGGTGCCTGATTACGAGCTTGTTCAAAAATAGAGTGAAGTCTTTTTTCTGACTCGCCAATATACATATCCAGAATATCGGCAAGCTCAACATTAAAAAAGTTTGCTTGGCACTCGCCGGCAGTTGCACGGGCTAACAGGGTTTTACCACACCCCGGCGGGCCATATAACAAAATTCCCCCGCCAACACGCTTGCGAAAACGCTGAAAGAGTGATGGCTTTTGATAGGGGAGAATGATTTTTTTATTAATCTGTTTTTTAACTTCAGCTAAACCGCCAACATCAGCAAAAGTCACTGGTTTTTCTACTGGGGCCAGAATTCGTTTTAGCTCTGTTACATTTGTATCATCATTGGCAATGACTTTGAGCTTGGGTCGGCTCTCCTGGTGTTCGTTGCCAGTCATACCCAACCTGGTTTCCAATGCTTTATCCTGTAAAGCGGAACTAGCTTGAATGGCCTGTTGATAGTGAGCTTTGGCTTGCTCTGGATTGCCGCAGGCAAGCTCAGTTTTGCATAGCAACAGCTGGGTTGATGGGGTATTACTGGTACAAAACTGTTTAGTTTTTTCTGGCAGCCCAGCTTCCAGGTAAGCTTCGGCAATCGTTAACTGGTCCTCAACATCAGTAACTATCTCAGGTGTGACACGGCTAAGGTGCTGAATTGCCTGATCAATACCATGTAACTGTTTGCTTTCGCGAAAAACCGTTAATGTAAGCGGTAAGTTATCAGGTGATACAGCTAAAGCATCAATTAACGATTGGAGTGTCTTGTCATCCACAACAGTTGTCATCCATAGGTGTGTATTGATTGAGAGCATTTTAGCTGAAATCAGCAACGGGGCAAAAGTTAACTTACCGCTTTTTAGGAAGGGAAAGCAGGGTTATCTACCTGTTAGCTACAAGCGGTTAGTGGTTTTTAATAGAGAGTGTATACTAACTTATATAGCTTATAGAAAATAAAGGCTTATGTTGATTATGGAAAAGCAAGGTAAAGCACTTATTGATAGTTTTATTGTTGAGCATAGAGTCATTCAGCGTTTATTGGACGAGGCGATGTATGAAGGGATTGGCTCTGCTCGTTGTAAAGCGAAGCTATATAAGGCAAAGCAATTAATTTTATCTCACTTAAGAAAAGAGGATGAGCTGTTATACCCTGTTTTAATGGAACATAGCTTTAGTGAACTTGCAGAAGGCTATGCTCAGGATATGCTGAGTATTTCGAAAGATGCATTAACTTTTTTCGATAAGTTTGAAAATGGTGAATATGATAATCAAATTATGGAATTTGCCAAAGCCTTAGGTAATATTATTGGAGTTTTGGGGCACCGGATTCAAACAGAAGAGGTAATGCTTTATAAAAGATATATTGAATGTATTGAGAAAACACCACCGGAATAGCTGATAAACCGCAAAATAAAAAATACGACAAGCAAAGGGGAGTAGGAAGCCCTTGGTTTGTCGTATTTGTATGAACATCCTTAAGCTGGCTCTGCTTCAGGCTCTAATAACGGGTAATCGGTGTAACCTTTTTCATCGCCCCCATAGAATGTTTCTGGCTGAGGTGTATTAAGTTCAGCATTATTTTGGAAGCGTTTTACTAAATCAGCATTAGCAATATAAGGTCGACCAAAAGCTACCAGGTCTGCGTGTCCATTGTTAATTATTTGTTCGGCACTGGCTTGGGTATAAGCCCCGCAAACAATAATAGGCCCTTGGAAAGCCTGGCGTAACTGTTGGCGAAACTCAAGACTATAAGGCCGGCCATTATCCCAAGTGGGTTCATTAATATGAATATAGGCTATTTGTCGTTTATTGAGCTGTTCTGCTAAGTACAGGGCCATAGTCTCAGATTCAGTATCAGCAATATCATTAAATGAACCATTTGGTGATAATCGAATACCTACTTTATTAGCACCTATTGCATCGATTAGGGTATCAATGATTTCTAAAGCAAAATGTGCCCGGTTGACGATAGAGCCGCCATATTCGTCGGTACGCTGATTGCTGTTGGTAGACAAGAACTGATCTGGTAAATACCCATTAGCAGCATGCAGCTCAACTAAGTCAAACCCTGCTTCCATTGAATTAAGAGCCGCTTGTTGGTAATCAGCAATAATTGTCTGAATTTCATTTATTGTTAGCGCTTTGGGAGTATCAGTGCTGATACGCGTTAATTTGCCTGCTTGCAAGTTATAGCTTCTGGCTCCATCGGCTTTGATAGCTGATGGTGCTACAGGGGCTTGATTATCGGGTTGAAACAGTCGGTTAGAGATCCGCCCGACATGCCATAACTGGATGGCAATACGCCCACCAGCTTGATGTATGGCATGAGTAACTTGTTGCCAGCCAGCTATTTGAGATTGGCTATAAATACCTGGGGTGCAGGCATAACCTTGACCCTGTGGAGAAATTTGGCTGGCTTCAGAAATAATTAACCCTGCTGAAGCACGCTGAGTGTAATATTGAGCCATTAACTGGTTGGGCACATCCCCTGGTGTACTTGCCCTGGAGCGAGTTAAAGGTGCCATGATGACTCGGTTTGGCAAATGTAAATCACCCACCTGGAATGGAGATAATAATTGATTTGCTGACATAACGCTTCCTTAGTAGACCAGTCGTCTAGTTGTTAGGTAGAAAAAAATGAGGCGGGACTGTAAGTCTACCAGGCCTCATGATTGGTATTGTTGGTGTATTGCTAATGTGTAATAAATATCAAATTTTATTTTGCCAGAATGCGCTCAGTTAAAGCCATAGCATTGGTAATGGCTGACTCATCCCGTCGTACTTTAGTAATTAAACTGGCTCCCATCCACTGTTGATACAGAGTAAATGCTGTATGGTGTGGCTCTAGTTCTGCTGAGAGTGAGCCGTCATTAATGCCTTGCTCAATGCAAGTAGCAATTTTCTGAATGATCGAATCAATACCCGACTTTAATATTAAACGCATGTCGTCGGATAAATCAGAAACTTCAGCAGAAAGTTTTACTGCCATACATTGCTTATCGCAGCAGATGGTTGCCTGATTTTCAAACCAACGCTGCCAATATTCCATTAACAGTTGTTTGCCTGTTTTTTCTGGCTGATCAAATAGCGCTAATATCAGTTGGTTGTAACTGTCAAAATAACGTTTGAGTAGTTCTACGCCAAACTGTTCTTTTGAGCGAAAGTAATGATAAAACGAGCCTTTGGGAACATTGGCTTGTGTTAAAATTTGTGCCAGCCCTACTGCAGAAAAGCCTTTGCTGAGAATTAACTGTTCACCAGCATTCAGGATAGTTTCTCGGGTTTCTTGATGTTCACTACGTGTCATAATTGGATATTAGCACCTGATTAGACCGGTCGTCTAGTTCGATTTTTAGATCAAATAATCATACTTATTCTTAGGGTTTGGTTATATGGTGTTTTTACGGGAATGTCTATAAATGGTTAGCAGTTAATAACAAATGACCCTAGTGAAGAAAGAGTAACTGCCTATCAGGGGTTCCTTTCTTCTCTGGGGATAGGTCCAAATAAAATAGAGCGAATGACATTTTGCTTCGACATATCCCCTCGTGTCAGTAAGGTGCGTAAGCTGTCTTCATTGCCCAACAGTTGTTGGCTAATGGCTTTTACTGAATAACCTTTTTGATGAAGATAGCGGGTTTGCCCTTCTAGCTCTGTTAAGTAATTAAGCTTATTTTGCAGTGCTTGCTTGCCATGTTTCATGACAGGACGGTGAGCACAAAATAAATGTTCAAATTCTAAAGTTACCAGCCGTTTTAAGCTTTCCATCGTTTTGGCGAAATCTTCATCACCTCTAAATAGTTTAATTTTATCTGCTAAAAAGGCATCACCAGAAAATAGCCAGCCTTCATTGGCCTCAAAAAAAACAACTTGGTCATCGCAATGGCCAGGTGCAGGGATAACTTTAAATTGATAATGATCAGTCTCAATAATGTCGTCTAAACAGTCAACTTGAACTGTTGGGGCTTTCCCCCATACTAGTTGATGATAAAGCTTATATTTAAAGCCACTGGCCATTTTTGTGGCACTAGCTGGTGAAGCAAGTACAGTAAAACCAGCGTCAACCAAAGCACTGGCACTGCCGGTATGGTCTTCGTGGTGGTGGGTAATAATGGCTTGGCGAATAGACTGCTCATTAGCAAACTTGAGTACTCGACGATGTTTGCTATAAATCCCTGTGTCTATCATGACTCCATCAACAGCATAACACCTAACGGTCATTACTGGAGGCATAAACTTGAACATGGGTCTTCCCATGTGTAGCGCGGTCACTGGCCCAAATTGCTCAATGCAGTCCATAGCGTAGGTTAATACCAATAGTGATTGTCTTGTTGTATTATATACACGACATAATACAAGGAATATATATGTTTAGCGAATTTTAGATGTATGCTTATTGTTATAAAAGGTTTAAAACTCAACACTTACATTATACTTTTTTCGCAGTTTGTCTATCAATTGTGCTTCGGCAGCTAAAAATTGATTAAATGTTTTGATAGTTTTTGGGTGTTTAACAGTTGAAAGATAATATGAGCTTTTTATATAAGGTAGTTTGTTATTAAACACTAATGCATTAGGCGAGTGAATGGTATAATTTAAATGATATCTTGCAACAGCAATATTAACATAAGCGCCATCAATTTTACCGAACATTACTTGGGATAGTAATTCAATCATTGTTTCGCTTTCATGTAATTGAATCTGGCCAGACTCAATTAGTTCAGTATATCCCCAAGGCGTAAAATTTTTTATAGTGCCCAGTTTTTTTAAAAAAGGTAAGTCTTTAGATTTTGTCGCTGGCATAACTATAAGACCATCAATATATTGGCTGACGGAATCACTGTAATGTACCTTTATATTTTCTTTTCCTTTTGTATTCCACTGTGGGTTATCAGGGTATTTAAAATCTATTGACTGTGTCTGTAACAGCTCTGTATAGAGTTGACTCACAGATAAAAGGCGATATTCAATAGTGTAATTATGGACTTTGGCAAAAGTATCGAAAACCTCTCGTGTGTAGCCAACTAATTTTCCATATTCATGGCTATAGTGCGGAAAGTAACTGAGTTTTTCTACTCCAATGATTAAATGGTTAGCTTCTTTTGCATGGCTTATTCCAATGAGTAACATCCAGCAAAATGTTTTATAAAAAAAACTAAAGCTATTAGCCATTATGCTTTACTACCTGGAGACTAAGTTGCTTATAAGTGTAGGGTTGATGACTGGAATTTTCCTCCAGCTGAAACATTTGTTTGTTAAGCTGGGTCATATAAACATTGCTTTACTCTAATGCTTCTATGACGAGTGAAGCGATCCTAGACAGAGAACTTATGTAACGTTAGGTGGCTATAGGTGGGGGCTTAGAGTATGTTTACGCTATGGTGGCGAGTATGTATTACGACCATCCTTTCGTTAAGCTTATTAGTGGTATCGGGATATCAGTGGGTTCAGTTAGTTCAGGCATCAGTTGATGTGAATGCTAATTCTTATTTTATAGGCGTTGAGCCGCAAAGGTTGCACTATGTTAAAACAGGTAACTCAGATGCTTCTGTTAGGGTGATTTTTATCCATGGTACGCCTGGAGAGTGGCAAAACTATTCCCATTATTTAGCTGATGAGCAATTGATGACACAAGCAGAACTAGTGGCTGTTGACCGCATTGGTTTTGGCAAGTCATCAGCCAACGTGAGTCCCTCATTGGCTACTCAGGCAAAACTGTTAAAACCTTTGTTAGAAACTGACAAGCAAATTATTTTGGTGGGGCACTCATTAGGAGGTTCCCTAGCAGCCAAAATGGCTATCGATTATCCTGCTAAAGTAGCTAGTATTATGCTAGTGGCTGCTTCTCTAGATCCAAGTCTTGAATCCCCTCGCTGGTATAATCAAGTGATAGATTGGCCTATGATCCGCTGGTTTGTACCAGAAAAGCTATTAAAAGCTAACCAAGAAATATTTAGTTTGGCTAATGAGCTGGAAAAAATGGCGGATGACTGGTCAAATCTTAAGGCTAACGTTCATATTGTTCATGGTAAAGAGGATAAATTAGCTTATTTTGGTAATGCTGAGTATGCTGTACAGCAGTTAGTGGGCAAAACGGTAAGCTTAAATGCTGTTGTGGGAGAAGGCCACTTTATCCTATGGGAAAACCAAGAGTTGATAAAACAGGATTTGTTAAGTTTGATTCAGAGGTTATGATAACTAGAGGTGCCCTTAAATCTAACTAAATTAGTGAATGAATGAGCATGGAACAAACAGATAAACAGGCTGCGATAGAAGCAGCAGTATTTAGACGACTGGTAGCGCATTTAGACAGCCGCAAAGATGTACAAAACATTGACCTGATGAACCTGGCTGGTTTTTGTCGTAACTGTCTGAGTAAGTGGTATGTCCAAGCAGCAAAAGAGCAAGGCACTGAAATAGACTATGAGCAAGCCAGAGAAATGGTGTATGGTATGCCTTACCCTGAATGGAAGAAGCAGTACCAGAAAGAAGCGACTGCAGAACAGTTAGCAGAATTTAATAAAACCAAAAAGTAAAGGTAAGCTTAGTTTATCAATGGAGTGTGAAATATAACTAGGTTGAATACAGTGCACGAATAATGTTCGTGCACTGTATTCCTGTTCCTATCATGATAGATGACTTGTAAAAGCAACGGATTGTACTAATTATGCTTGTGATAAAGCAAAAACAAAGGTATTTATTGTTAGCTCTCTTAATTTCATTAGCTTGTGATGCAGCAGTAACCTCTGAATATGGATTCCCGATTAAAAACCCTTTTTTTGCAACAATAGCAACTTCGCCACCAGAATATCGACCAAAGTTATTGAATGATGGTGAAATTCAGCAGCAGACTATTACTATTAGAGGTATTAGAGATAACTTACCAAGTAACCTATGGGATGTTAAGGATTTTACTGTGCCTGTTGCCTATCAGTCAGAGGCTGCCCCGTTAATTTTTGTTATAGCGGGTACTGGTGCAAGCTATAAAACTCAGAAAATGCAGTTTTTGAAAAAAATATTTTATCAAGCAGGTTTTCATGTTGCTTTATTGTCTTCTCCTACTAACTATGACTTTATTACAGCGGCTGCCCCACAAGCGAGACCAGGTTTAAGTAAAACAGATGCAAGTGATTTATACCAAGTGATGAAAAAAACAGTTGCTCGGCTTAAAACTAACCATAAAATAAAAATAACTGAAAATTTTTTGGTTGGCTATAGTCTAGGCGCTTTACAGGCTGCATTTGTTAGCTATTTAGATTCTACCATAAATAACTTTAAATTTTCGAAAGTAGTTTTAATCAATCCACCTGTGGACCTGTATACATCATTACAAGCTCTTGATAAATTGGCTTTAGCAAAGGCTTATAATGTCAATAATGCAGAAAGGTTTTTTAATTTGATGTTTACTAAGTTAGCCTCCTTTTTTGCCAGCCAAGGTTACATAGCAATTGAGCAAGGCCTGTTTTTTGATATTCAAGGTTCTGGACAGGCATTAACTAGAGAGGAAATGGCATTATTGATTGCTGCCAGCTTTCGGTTTAGTGTGGCTGAGATGAGTTTTGTGGTAGATCAAATCAATAAACTTGGAGTGTATATTGACCCAAAAGAAGAACTAAATATTAGTACGTCTATGACTCATTACTTTAAACAAGCATTGCTATGTAACTTTGACTGCTATTTAAATAGGTTTGTAGTACCTTATGTAGGAAAACCTTTGGTTGATATTGTTAAGAAAAATAGTCTGAAAGCGCTGGAGCAATACTTGTCACAGTCAAGTACTATTTATGTGGTTACTAATAAAGATGATTTTATTTTATCAAATCAAGATATACAATTTTTAACTAAAACCTTTGATGAAAGACTAACTTTATATCCTTATGGTGGCCATTGTGGAAATCTTAACTATCAACAGAACGTTGATGACTTATTAAAGTTACTAAAATACAAGTAGCAGGTGCAACTATCAATAGTATAAAAGTCTATAAAAATGCTTAAGATAAAAAAAACAACCTTGATGGGTATTTGGTTATTTGTAAGTATGCATTGTTTAGCAGCTGAACGAGAATATCCTCTTGAAAGCCTTGATTTTCGTGAAAATGAAACCAGAGGGGCTACAATAAAAGACATCGATTTTATCGATACATATGATCCATTAGAACCAGCTAATCGAATTTTATATAAGTTTAACAGGCAGTTTGATGAAGCTGTGTATTTGCCAGTTGTATCTACTTATGAGTATTTAATTCCTGAGTTTGTTCAGGATAGAGTGAGCAAAGTGCTTAACAATGTTTCTGAGGTGGCGAACATTGTCAATAATGGACTGCAATTTAATTTGAAAGGAACGTTATACAGCTCAGGACGTTTGTTGATAAATACTACCGCTGGTATATTGGGGGCGTTTGATGTAGCCAGTTATATTGGAATACAGCGGCACAATGCAGATTTTGGTCATACGCTAGCGTTTTATGGAATGAATGATGGAGCTTATATTGTATTACCTATTTTAGGACCAACCAATCTTAGAGATATGACAGGGCTCATAGTGGATAGTTTTTTACTTAACCAGGTTAATTGGTTGACAATACCTCGTAGCACTGTTAGTCATCCGGCTGTTTTCGCGTTAAATGCTATTGATCGCCGCCATCAAATTCCATTTCGTTATGGTTCACTAGACTCACCTTTTGAGTATGATATGGTACGTTACCTATATAGACAGTCGCGTTTGTTGAAGCTTGAGGTCAATGAACTAAGTGAGCAGCGCGAGTTTTAAAGTGAGTTAGGCTTATATATCCTATGTAGCTCAGCAGTAAGAGTAGGTGAAGTAAAAGGAGTATTAACATTGCGAATATACAGTGATATGACTAATAGCAGCTTATGGGAAAAGCTAAATAGGTATCAAGTTGCAGCCCCTCAGCAGCAGTTATTTATTAATAAGCTGCAATCAGAAACCGGGTGGGATAAAAATTACTGCTTACTTGCTATAGATGAATATAAGAAGTTTATCTATTTAGCTTGTATCAGCAAAACCCCTGTTACGCCATCAAAAGCCATTGATGCGGTTTGGCATTTACACTTGACATTCAGTCGCTCTTATTGGATTGATTTATGTGACAATATACTACAACGCCCCATTCACCATGACCCCAGTGAGGAAAATGATGAAGCCCTTATGCAAGATCAGTATCAATATACCTTGCAAAAATATGCTAACGAATTTGGTGTAGAGGCTCCTGTAGCGGTTTGGCAGAAAGAGCCAGAAATAAATTCAAGAAAGTATCCTAAATTACTACTGATTTTGGGTTTACTCTTTGGCTCAAGTTATGTCTATGCAGGACTTTCAGAAACACTTGAGAATGTATTTTCTTTAGCTTTCTTGATAGCTTTTTTTTGGATTTTTGGGTATTTGCTTTTTGGTGGTAATAAAGGGGGGGCATCACAACGCAGAAAGAAAAAAGGAAAGCGTAAGAAAGGCTCTTCAGGTAGTTGCGGTAGTGGCTGTGGAAGCTGTAGTAGTGGTGGAGGTAGCAGCTGTGGAGGAGGAGGTGATTGATGACTAATATGTCATATCAATTCATTTGTCTGCGAATTGTTACGCTTTTATTATTAGTAACTTTACAGCTCGGTTGCCAACAAAACTCTAGTGATATTACATGGCATAACTCTCGAGAATATACGTTACAACTATATAATAACGGTATGCTAGTTTTAAATGCAGAGGTAAACTATCTTGGTAAGCAGCCGCCAGTTGATGTAGATATTAAGCACAACTGGCAGCAGCAGGATACGGACTTTTACAGTGTTAAGTTTACTAATCAGTATCAACGTTCTATCCACTTTGAAAAAATTATATATCAGCTGGAAAAAGGTAAATTATTCAGTCAAAAAATAAAAGATAAACAGGAAATAGCCGAAGATTACGGGTTTGTTAAAATTTTGCCAGGCAACTCATTACTTGATGAAAGCTCTTATGTTTGGTCATACGCGGACAGTAATATTTTACATAGATATTTTCATTTTACAGTAGATGGTGAGCACTTAACAGCTGACTTACCCTTGGTTTACCAAAAATAAAGTAATATTAGATTAATATTTGCTTAACTTCCTTAAAGGCTGCCTAATAATGACTCATGATAGGTATATATAAAGAGCCTATGCGCGCTATGCTAAAAGTGTCTTTGAATTAAACAGTAGCGAAAGTTGGCTGCTTAAAGTTTGTATTCTATTTGCTGAACAGAGGGTAATTTATAGCGTTTAAGCAGCTTGGCAAATTACTTGCTTTAGCTAGGGTGCATTTATTTTTTATCTACCACTATTTTCAAGATCTTTTTGACTTGAGGTGTAAGATATGTACCTGACAAGAGATAATAAGTTAGCCAGTAAATTCTCAGATAATCAAAGTTTGCCAGATCAGATTATTTTAATTAAAGAGCGATACTCTCAGCTGCTTAATGATAGTTTTGCTAAATTACCTGAGCAAAAAATGGAGTATAGTTTGTGGTCTTGGTTGATAGTATATGAAGCACTACAGCGAATTTTAGATTATAACTTGCCAGCGAATGACTTTGAGGGTGAGCTGAAAAATGTTATTGATATGCGGTTGTAATTAAAGTTTATATGTAAGCAAAATAATGGTTAGGTTAATAGCGCTTGCTATACTATTTATCAACTCTTGCTACGCTCAAACTGTCATATTGGCCTGTGGTGACTCTGCAAACCCACCATTTATCATAGAAGGGGGGACAAAGTTAGTTGATGAAAGGCCTGGTGTTTCCATAGAGATGCTTAAGTTAGTAGAGGAAAAGCTAAAGGTTAAATTTACGTTTTTGCGTATGCCTTGGCAGCGAGGGCTAAAAGCGATTGCTGCCAATAAGATTGATGGCCTTTTTCATAGCAGTTTTAAGCCTGAGTGTTTGGCAATAGGGGTTTACCCCATGCAAAATGGTAAACTCGATATTTCAAAAAGAATGCTGAACTGGTCGTATGTATTGTATAAGCTTAATAGCTCTCCTTTGAACTGGGATGGTATGCAGTTTACTGAGCTGGATGGTGCGATAGGTGCTACAAGAGGGTATGCAGTAGTTGATCAGTTAGTGAAGTTGAGCGTAGATGTTGAGGAGGTAGAAAATACTTTGCAAAATATGGAAAAGCTGGTAGCAGGACGTATAGCTGGTGTTGCAGACTTAGAAACAATGGGGGATTTTATTTTAAAAACATATTCACCAAAATATGATCGTGTAGTTAAGGTAAACCCTCCTCTTAGAACTAAAGCATACTTTTTAATGTTGTCTCATCAGTTTGTTAAGCAAAGTCCAAAACTCTCCGAAGAGATTTGGGCTACCATTGAGCTTATACGTGAATCGGATAAATATAATGAGCTTTTGAGAAAGTACATGTGATTGATTCACGTATCAAGCTATCAGAATATTACTATTTTCTGGTGAATATCCATTCCTTAGTAGATGATAAATCTGGTTGATATTGGTAGCCAGCTAAATCAAACTGTTTTAGTTTTTCTGGGTTTTTAATTTTATTTTTTACTAAATAATTAACCATCATCCCTCGAGCTTTTTTGGCTAAGAAGCTAATGACTTTATATTGACCATTTTTCCAGTCTTTAAAAACGGGGGTAATAATGTCTGCATCAAGTAACTGGGATTTGATGGACTTGAAGTACTCATTAGAGGCTAAATTAATCAAAGGGCCTTTTACATTTGCTAGCTGTGAATTTAATTGTTGGGTAATTTGGTCATCCCAAAACTGATATAAGTCTTTACCATTAGGGTTTTCTAATTTGGTGCCCATTTCTAGCCGATAAGGCTGGATAAGGTCTAATGGTCTTAATAAGCCGTAAAGCCCTGATAATATCCTTAAATGTTGCTGAGCAAACTCAAACTGTTTTTCTGTAAAGCTTTCTGCTTCTAATCCAGTATATACATCACCTTTAAAAGCTAATACTGCTTGTTTGGCATTGTCAGGGGTAAATGGTAAATACCATTCGTTAAAGCGGGCTGCATTTAGCCCCGCAAGTTTGTCGCTTAGCTTCATTAGCTGAGCTAGTTGATCGGGGCTATATTGACGAAGTACTTTAACTAGTACTTCTGATTGCTTTGATAGCTCAGGTTGAGTATATGTATGAGTGGTAGGGGATGTTTCAAAATCCAGCGTTTTGGCAGGGGAAATAACAGCTAACATAGTGGCTCTATCGTATTGTTCTAACAGTCAATCAAGTCTAGCGAGCTCTTTGCTCCTGTACAAGAGGTGGCCGTCTATAAAGGCGATAGGGGAAGTATATCGCCTCTACAACTGTTTATATCTTTCGTTTTGGGTTTGATTGAATGCTGTTATGCTCCATTAGCAATTAGGGGCAACACTATAAGTTTTGTTCAGCAAACTCGGCTAGCAATGATCGTGGAACTCCTCTCAATTGAATGTTTCCCCCGTAAGCAAAGTTTTTAAAGCGTTCTGTTAAATAAGTGAGCCCTGAGCTGGTTGCGCTAAGGTAGGGGGTATCGATTTGGGCCAGATTACCCAAACAAATCACTTTACTCCCACTACCTGCTCGGGTAATGATTGTTTTCATTTGGTGAGGTGTGAGGTTTTGGCACTCATCAATAATGATTAGGCTATGCTGGAAACTCCTGCCACGGATATAGTTGAGTGATTTAAAGTGCAGTGGCACTTTTTTCAGGATGTAATCGATACTACTGTGAGTACACTCATCTTCACAGTGAAGTGCTTCCAGGTTATCAGTAATGGCGCCAAGCCAAGGCTCCATTTTTTCTTCTTCGGTGCCAGGTAAAAAGCCGATATCTTCATCTAACCCTTGTACACTGCGAGTAGCAATAATACGGCGATATCGTTTGCTGGCAACGGTCATTTCGATTGCTGCTGCCAGGGCTAAAATTGTTTTACCTGAGCCTGCTGCCCCTGTAAGGTTAACTAGATGAATATCGGGGTCCAGCAGTAGCTGAAGTGCCATTGCCTGGTATATATCTCTGGGCTGTAACCCCCAGGCTTCCTGTTGCATTAGAAAATCATGGGTAAGATCAAGCATAGTGACTTCTGTTTCACTAATGGCTTTAATTTGCCCGATAAAGCCCTGTTCATCCAAAATAAACTTATTGGGGTATACCTCAAAAGTTAAGTTGTCTTTGGGAATAATGTGTAATGTTTGCCCTTGCTCTTGTCGGGTAGACACATGGTGTATTTGCTCCCAAAATGAACCAGCAATTTCCTGATAACCTTTGCTTAGTAACTCCACATCAGATACTAACTGGTCGTTGTGATAGTCCTGAGACTCTATACCACAGCCTCTGGCTTTTAGGCGCATATTGATGTCTTTACTGACCAGGATGATTTTTTCATCTTGGCTAAGGTGCTGTAGCGAACAAATGTGGTTAATAATGATGTTGTCGTTTGCCGGTGAAAGAAAGGAAATGGCTGGATCATTGGGAGGCATCATAATAGCCAGTGTGCCTAAGGGAGGGGATTCATCATAGCGCCGAATAGGTACGCCTTGTTCTACCTCAGCAGGTGGGGCTGAGCCAAGGATTTGATCAATGACGCGTATTGCCTGTCGGCAGTCTGCAGCCATGGTGTGCTTGCCTGTTTTAAGTTTATCAAGCTCCTCTAATACTGTAATGGGAATAATAACTTTGTGCTCATCAAAACTCATTACTGCATTGGGGTCGTGGATGAGAACATTGGTATCTAGAACAAAGGTGCGTTTCTGGCTCTTGATTAATTCAAGCTGGATGGCATCTACCATAGGTGGGTACCTTTCAGTGCAAAAGACCACTATCTAAAGAACATGTATTCCAAAAGAAACTTGTTCCTGTTTCCTATGTAACTACAACAAGATGGCAGTAGCGTGACTAAAATTAACCTCCTTGCTTTAGATATTAAACTAAAACAGCTAACCCACAAGGTCTAATATTGTTTAAAAAAACGTCAAAAGATGTAGAAGCATTTCTATTAAGCAGGTTTAGACTGGACGTTAAATTTTTGTAACTGTTGGTAGCTAGGGCATGCATACGAGTCATGATTTCTTTTTAGGTTTAAAAAATAACCAATATGCTCAGAGTGAAAGGTATAGCAAATTAAAGAAATAACAAAAAAAGCCGGCATATAGCCGGCAACAGTAGTAAAGTTATTTAAGGCATCTGATAACAGATTATCTGACGGCGTACCCTTAAATAACTGATAGCGAGAGTAGATAGTCAATGCTTGAATATATGTGTTAACTGGCTAGCTATCGCTCAATATATGCTGCTCTTCTGTTGCCAGAAGTACTATTGGGTTTGCACAAATTGAATGGAGCTGAACACCGCCAAGCAAAACTAACTGTATAAATATACAGTATACTGGCAGTATGTAAAAGTGTTTTTTACTTTGTGTTGAATAGCCTTTAGTCTAATGACAGTAGTAAACAGCTAAGAATAGCCTGATCAGTTGTATATTTGAGGTAAGTACTTGGTTAGTAGGAGAGAAAAGGCAGCAGATGCTACCTTCTCCTTTGTGGCTTTTTATGGTGGCCTGTTTTTTTATACTGCTTGTGTGGTTTACGGTGATGGTTTTTGGCTGGAGACGTTTTGCCTTTAACAGGTAAACGTTGAGTCAAATAGCTTTCAGGTGGTTGCTCAATTGTTAATGACATGCCTAATAGTTGCTCTAACTCTGGCAGTAAAAATGCGTCTGACTCACCTGTTAAGCTTATGGCAACGCCGGTTGCCCCTGCCCGCCCCGTTCGGCCAATACGGTGTACATAATCTTCAAGGTCATCAGGGAGGTTGTAGTTAATCACATGGCTAATGCCATCAACGTGAATACCCCGTCCCGCCACATCAGTTGCAACTAAAACACGGATTCTGCCTTCTCTAAAGTCTTCTAAAGTACGGAGCCGTTTTTTTTGGGCTACTTCACCAGATAATAAGTCACAACTAATACCTACCTGATAGAGCAGCTCTTGTAACTTGCGCGTTTGATCGCGCCGGTTTGCAAAGACAATAATTCGGTGAAGATCTTCTTGTAAAATCAGATTAACCAGCAGTTTCGCTTTACTGTTTTCTTCAACCATATAGAAATGTTGAACAACTGTATCGGTTGTTACCTGCTCAGGTTCAATTTCTACTTTGACTGGTTGGTAGGTCCACTGATCTATTAAGCGGGTCACTTCATCATTAAACGTGGCGCTAAATAATAGGGTTTGCCTGTCTCCTCGCTTGGGAGTGGCTCTGACAATTCGCCTGACTTGAGGTATGAAGCCCATATCTAACATACGGTCTGCTTCATCAATAACCAATACTTCAAGCAAGTCTAGGTGAATATCCTGTTTTTCATAGTAGTCAATTAACCGGCCGGGTGTTGCAACTACAATATCTAAAAACTCATTATGTAAGTGTCGGCGCTGCTTATCATATTCCATTCCACCCATGATAGTGGTGACATTAATTGAGCTAAACTTACATAACTCTTTGGCATCATTAGCAATTTGGATTGCCAGCTCGCGAGTAGGTGCCAGAATTAGTGCTCGAGGTTCTCCTGCATAACGGGGAGTAGGGCTGGGTGTTTCTAATAATTGCTTTATGGTGCTAATGAGAAAAGCGGCGGTTTTTCCTGTGCCGGTTTGAGCTCGGCCAATCGCATCGCGTCCAGCTAAAGTGGCTGTTAGTACTTCAGCTTGGATTGGCGTACAGTAACTAAAGCCCAGGTTGTGTATTGCTTGCATGAGTATATCTGGCAGTTCGAAGTCATGAAAGCGCGTTTTACCCTCAGCTTCAGGCACAGCGAACTCGCTGATATTCCAGCTCGCTTTGTTGGGAGAGGAGGAGGATTTTTGATTAACGGTTTTAGAGGGTTTATCAGAAAGCTCCTGACTTTCTGGTGATGAGGGAGAAGTTGTTGTTGTGTGGTGTTTGGGTTTGAATATCTTATTGAATATCTTGATCAAAACTCACCTACATGCTTAAGTCACTTATCTGATCCTATTTTGTGGAAAATAATACGTCTTTTATGAAAAATCGCCAACTTTTTAACAACACTTGACTTGTTAAGTGAAGGTTAGCAGAAGCTTGAAATAATTGGCATTGAAAGAATACAAGTAGAGAATAAGGGTAACAGGGAGATTGGTTGAGTTGTGATCAGTAACCTTTTGTGTTTTAAGTTGATATCAGTTGCGCGCTTGTAGAGAGTTTTGGGCTTTAATAAACAGGCTAGTGTAAATCGTAATAGGTATAAAATGCCTTCACTTAAGCCACATTGAAGCTCTATGTGGCCTGGTGAGATGTTTGGTGATCAGTGTATTCTAAATAGCTTCCCTGCTGATATGGCTCTCGTAGAGCTGAGTGATTCGTCAAAGGAGTTAAGCTAGGCATTGAAAGTGTGACTGAAACCCAACTGTTGGGTTTAACATTGCCTCAGTGGTTTCACCAATTCGACAAAACAAAAAGGGTTGCTTGATAGTATCTTGCTGATACTCTGCAATAACTTCTATTTTGCCTACCAGTTCTCTGCTGAAGCTAGCTTTTTCCTCAATAGGAATACGATATTCAGTGTGCTCTGGGCCACCAATACGCTTTACTTCAAATTGCTCAAGATAGCTACAGGCAATCTCAAGCCTAATAACATAAGCATGGCCATGCTTAGGCAAGTACCATTCTTTTGCTATTTGTTTTGCAAATGATTCGTGTAGCAATGGGTAAAAAAACTTTTGGCCAAAGACATGGGATGGTATTTGACTAAATTCAAGTTTTTTTAGTGCTTCAAATTGATCAGGCCCAATTGGCCGAAAAAGCGCTGTTGTTTTCATTGTGTGCCTGTCTGGAACAAGGTTCTCTTCCATTAGCTTGTAGTAAGTAGTATAGGGAATATGTATTAAAGTGCTGTGCGGCTGTTAATATTTTTTTATTGCCAAGATGAAATTATGTTTAAACTTATAGCTAATTCTCACGGTCATTTTACTCAGCTAAACATATAAGTTGTCTGAACTATGTAGCCACTAACTGTATTGGGGTGCAATGATGGCTATAAGTTTAGTCCTTTTTATTAGCATATACCTCTCACATATAAGTTTTAGTGGCTGGTTTCACGCTAGCAAGTTGGTTTGTTTTGGGTTTGAGTAATAAATCACTATTTTACCCTTGGAGCTTATAGTGAATGAGATAGTAAGGAAGTAGTTGCTTTTATCTCTTTGGTTAAACTGGTTGGGGTAATTGAATAGCTTTGCGCTACAGGAAGTGCTAGCAACTGCAAAGCTATATTGGTGTTTTCAGTTTTGTTTGAACCCAGCGAAATAATCTGTAGCGCTCTACTTTTAGCATGAGCTACATCCTTCACTAAGATAACATGTGTCTGACTTTCAATTACGAATGAAAATAATTGTTTTTTGCCAATATGGCGCTGAGTAAACTCTAATAACTGCTGATAACCAAGTTGACCACTCGACAGTAAAATGATCTGACTGTTACCTATGTCTTTTGGGACTGGGGACGCTGCTGATACCCGAAGGGCAGGTAGAAGTTCGCCTTTTCCATTAATGGATAGTGTGTCTACGAAAGCAATAGCATCGGCTACACTTAGTAAGTTTGCACGCTTTGAGTTGGGAAATAGTTGTTGGAAGTTGCTATTAACAGCAATAATGTTAAAGCGATCGTTTGGTGTTAACTGTAAAAGGGCTTTAATTAACAACGTTTTAGCCGTGCTCAAGCTGGGCTTAGACATAAGTTGTGAGCTATCAATGATGAAAAGCTGTTCTTTGGCTATGAGGGGTTGTTCAGACTGTTGGTTGGCCAACAAGTTGGTATCACTGATAATGGGCTTGCTTTCGGTGTATTGAGTTAGGGATAGCAACGGGTGGAAGTATGTTTGCTCTGCACCCGACTGAAAGCTAGCCAATAAGGTCATTGCTATTGTAAGCATAAGACAGCTGTACACTAGATAGCGGAGCCGATAGTTGATATAGACCTTATTTTTATTTGGTTTCATTTTACTAATGGTCATTTCTTGGTGTCCCCTATAGTTTGTATATACTATGTGTCTTCTCCACAAATAATGTCTTGGGCTTTCAATATCCAAAGTGCATATACTTCTAATCACACCTTACTAGGGAATTAAACCAAGTAACTAGGCCAGTTAAGAGACTAAAATAGGCAGTTTGATGATGCATTATGGCAAATTATGGCAAGGCTTAAAAATATGGTCGATGACCTAATTGGAGCATATTAGTAAGAGTTTATTGTATTTAGCTAGACTATAAATATACAGGAGAATAGAAAGAGGCCAAAATAGTATTAGCTATTTTAATGAAGTGCTTTTTTGCTAAAAAGGTGCTGAATGAGAAAGTATTGTAATTTTTTATGCCTTGTATGCCTTGTTTGGGCATCATCTTGTTTTTCTGCAAAAAAGTGGGTGATATCCACAGGTGAAGGTGCTGATTTACTTGTTCAATTAGTTATTTTGGTGATGAAAGAGGCTTATCATAATATAGGTGGTGAGCTTGAGGTTAGATATTATCCTGGTTGGAAAAGAACGTTAATTGAAGCAAATAAAGGCAATACCGATGGGGAACTATTCCGTATTTATGGCACTAATAGAGATTATCCAAATTTAGTGATGGTACCAGTAGCTGTTGCCCATATAGAGGGAGTTGCTTTTACTGGGAAAGAAGAATTAAAAAGGTTTACTATTTCTGGGTGGCGCAGTATTCAGCATAATACGATTGGCTATATTAGAGGCATTAGGTTTATTACGAATGGTACCAAAGGATTTTCTGGTGTGGAAGTTTTATCCAGTATGGAGCAGTTATTGCAGAGCGTTAATTCTCAGCATCTAGATTTTGGTATTAACGATAGGATAACTCTGGTTCCTTTTTTAAAAGCTAATGAGTATAGCAATATTAAAATTCTAGAGCCACCTCTTCAAAAAATAAAGCTTTATCATTATCTGCATAGGCGAAACTCTAAGCTGGTTAAGCAAATAACAAAAGTGCTTGAAACAATGGCGAGTGAAAATAGAATTAAAGCTATTCGTGATGATTTTTTTCGTAAAATAGCTAATTAAATTGGCTATTTTATATATTTTAGAGAAACTTCCTATATCAGAGTAGATACTATAGGTTAAAATACTCAAGTCCTATTACTTTGACATTTGGAATAAAAAATAAGCAAGTACTGCAATGCATAAAAAGCAGCTAACTGCCACTAGTTCAATTATAAATACTACTTTATATTGGCCAAGCTCAGGTCTACGGATGAGCTTGGCGATCAAGCTATACCAAACAACCAAAAATACCCCAAATACCACCAGCACACTGGTGTAAAGCATGGCAGGAAATAGCAATGCAGATAGTATAAGTGGTAACCATAAAATCGCAATATACACGAGCTTTCGGTTTATGGAGGGAGGAGACTCCTCAAGCTTGTTGTTATCAACATCACTATCTGTCATTGGTAGCTTTATAACCTAGTAAAAGCTCTAATTTTATATCTTAGTCAAATAGAAAAATATCGCCTAATTATTAACTGAATTCGTATTGAGTAAACACTAAAAAGCTTCGCATTTGATACAACCATTATTAGGGATAGTAGTAGGCTTAATGCTAATTATTTCTAATCATAAATGCTACTAATAATAGGTGACTATTCCTCCTTCAAATAGTTTTCTATATAATCTTAAGAAATGTATAAATGTTGTTATTAACTCTTTAGGGGGTGGTAAGCAGCATAGAGTTGGGGGGGAGGGGTGTTTTGATGCAGGGATATCTTTTAAATCTTGAAAAGTTGTTTTTTAAAAGAATAGAATCAATAGTTTTAACAGAATTAACTTTGCAAATAAAGCAAAGGCTATTGGCTTGTTTTATAAGCAATTAGGCAAAGTATTTCTCTTGTGGAAAGAGAGATAGGGGGATTATTTGTATTTAGCAGACAGGTCTCAAGCGAGTTGATAGAGTGGAACAGTGTTGCATTAGAATAAGTAAAAGATGAAAAAGTTAATGGAGCCTTTTGTTGAAAAATATTTAAACTTGGCGCGATGGTTCTTTTTATGACTAGTTATAACCTGGAGTACTGGTTTATGACTGGTTCAGCAGACATGTTTTATCCTAAACTAGAAATTGGAGATGTTTCTGTTTTGATAGTAAAAGGCAGTTATCTATAAATACAGATGATACTCCACTTTCATTTGAAGAAAATTCATCACATCTTTATAAAATTACATTAGTTGCAAAAGATCGAGTTCCGATAGAGCATGTTTTTGAGCTGAATGGTTTCATACTTGGTGGGCCTGCTTTAAATGCTATAGTACAGCTTAATAATACAGTTTATGATAGTTCTTGTGATTGGGATAATGACGATCCAAGAAGAGTATTTTTGCAGGGATCTCGTTATAAAGTTGAATAGCTTGTTTGGGCATGTTAGTTATGAAGGATTAGCAAAAGAATTTAAAAAGTAAGACAAAAAATAACCCAGGACTGTTTAATTATATAGAGGAATATAGACCCGTAGCCACTATACTTCCTGACGAGTTGGAGGAGCCAACAGAAGATTAAGGTAAGTACGTAATAAATCAATATTTTTTAAAAAGCCCCTGTTAGGGGATTTTTTTCAATAGAAAACTACATCCCTACTAGATATAGCTATGGAAAATGCTAACTAAATAAACTTGTCCTAATTTCAATGTTGAAAGTTGGGTGGGAATGAATCAATAAAGCGTGCTAACAACTTGTTACTATGTAGGTCTTTTTTTGTATAGTACTAAAAGTGGTTTTTTATAGGTATTAATGAGCGGCTTTTAGATACAGTTTGTTACAAAAATAAACTATACTTTTGCTTTATTTCGGAGTGATACTTTGTTGTAACATTTGATATAAATAGCGTACGACTGAACTATAATGAAAAAATTATTCGCATCAGCTTTTTTAATTGCAATTATATCTATTTCAAATGCTTATGCGTACTGTAATACCAAAAGCTGTGCTGTGCGATTTAGTGATATAAAACTAAAGGAAAACCCAGTACAAATAGATAATGCTTTAGAAAAGTTATCTCAATTAAGAGGAGTATCTTTTGTATGGAATAAAAATAATAAAAAGGACATAGGAGTCATTGCTCAAGATGTGGAAAAACTATTTCCTGAACTTGTGCAAAATTCCATCATTAACAGCGAAGATGGTAAAATTAAAACTTTAAAAACAGTAAATTATGCTGGCCTTATTGGGTTATTAATTGAGGCTGTCAAGGAGCTGAAAAAAGAGAATCAAATCTTGAGTGATCAATTAAGATTATAACTTATCTAATTAGCTACTTTCCAAGTTAGAATAATTGATGTAAATAAAATACGGGCGAACGACAATGAAAAAATTAATTGGCATCTTAGTTCTAGGGTCAATTTCAACACTTTCTCACTCTTATTCACACGAGTCATGTGTGCTTCAAACTGGTGCTACGACTGGCAAAGCTTACTGGGATTGCAGGGCAAATCCAAATTTTATGCGTTTCAGCGACCAAAGTCTGAAAAAAAATACTGTCCAGGTTGATAAAGCCTTAGAAAAAGTATCCAAACTGAAAGGAAAGTCTTTTGAATGGAAAAGTTCTGAGGAAACTGGTATAGAAAACCTTCCTCAAGGAAAAGATATTGGTGTAATTGCTCAGGATGTAGAAAAAGTGTTTCCTGAGCTAATTCAGGCAATCAAAGTTACAGATAAAAGTGGTACTGAAGTAACACTTAAAAAAGTTAATTATGCTGGGCTAGTTGGTGTTCTAATCGAAGCAGTGAAAGAGTTAAAACAAGAGAACAAGGAACTACGTGAGCATTTAGGTCTTTAAAAGCTATTATTATTTGATTCCACTCCAAATTAAGCCAAGGATAACCAACCTTGGCTTTTTTATTACCATGAAATTGATATCAATTGACAATATTGTCAGTACTATCATTTCTAGTCTTGACAGCCTGGATTTGGTTTATTTATGTACTGGGTTGTTGTCTTATAAGTGGATGGACGGCAAGTGCTGTGCTTCTTCACATCCAAACAAAGTGATAAATCTTGCGTAGGTCCTTACTAAACAATACAGTAGCATTAAGCAAACTCAACCAGGCATTATTGTACTTTAGGATGAATTGAAATGGATAAGTTCATGGAAGCAGCTATAGAGGAAGCCAACAAAGGCCTAAAAGAAGGGGGGATACCTATTGGCTCTGTTCTTGTTCATAATAACCAAATTATTGGAAGAGGGCATAACAAGAGGATACAGAAGGGCAGTGTAGTGCTTCACGGTGAAATGGATGCATTAGAAAGTGCGGGGCGTCAACCAGCTACTGTCTATCGTGAGTGTGTTTTATATACCACGCTATCACCATGTCCAATGTGTACCGGAGCTATATTGCTTTATCAAATTCCTAAAGTGATTGTTGGTGAAAATATTACCTTTAAGGGACAAGAAGATCTACTGCGAGAAAAAGGGGTAGAAGTTGATGTTCTTCAAGAATCAGAGTGTGTTGACTTAATGAAGAGCTTTATTAAGGCTTCACCTGGGTTGTGGAATGAAGATATTGGTGAGATAGATTAATTTCAGGTAAGTGTTCACTCGTGCAACCTGGCTCTAACACTAACTGAATGGGCAATATTTACTCCATCAGCTACATAGAGCAGTGATAAACAGTAGTAAGCTTAACGTCACACCTCGCTCTTAGTTCTAGTAACAACTATCACTCACCCAGCCCTAGCAGAACTCCACAATTCACACAGCTACAAAGCATACAGTATAGAAAGTGTGATTCTGGGGTGATGCTAGCTGGTATTAATAGTATTAAACACCAAGATAGAGTAGTATGCTGCGTCTAATTGATTTGTAGTTATTAGATAAGTTTGACGGAGTTACAACGAATCATCTAAAGATGGTTTTCTCTATCGAGTAATTTGTGTGTTTGGTTTTCGATAGTGCTATCTCTATCAACACACAAAATAGAGGAAAGTCTATGAAAATGTACGTTGGCAACCTGTCTTATAGTGTAACAGCCGATGATTTGAGAGAAGCTTTTTCAGCTTATGGCACTGTAGCAAGTGTGGATCTTATTACTGATCGTAACTCAGGTCAGTCTAAAGGCTTTGGTTTTGTTGAAATGGAAAATAACTCTGAAGCTGATGCGGCTATCAAAGGGTTAAATGGTACCTCTTTGCAAGGCCGTAATATCAAAGTGAATCAAGCACAACCTAAATCTAACAGCCGTCCTCAACGTAGAAGGTATTAATACCTTTTAACGTAATATCCTGGGAGTGAAAAGCTTAAGCTTTTGGCTTCCGGTGATAGCTTCAGTCTCTATTTTTCCGCATATACATCCAAATTTTTATTCTATTCCGTTATTAATTGAGAGTATTTCTCGTGTGAGTTTGGTCTCCATTTTTGGATAAATCTCACCCAGTAAAATTTTCAGATAATGATTTAACTGTTTGATTTTGAAGAATAAAACTTTCAAAATGGACTATGTGCGAATTGAGTGCGGAAAATATTACAAAAATAAATAACTTTTATTGCATGACTTAATCCCTGCTTACCTTATGTGTGTTTGTATAGCATGCCTGTTTAATTTTTAATCGATTTTGTGAAGGCTGTCGCAGATCAAAACTTGATCAGCTCAAGCTTTGATCTGCATGTGAACTCAGTCACGCTTAAAGATCTTTAAGTGGTTAATATCTGATCACTTTTAATTATGCGCGTTGAGTTTAAGGAGAGTCTGCATGGCAAAGAAGAATCTTAAGTATTTTTTAGGGGTCTTAGCATGTACTTCTGCAACCCTAAATCTTGCTTATGCTAATGAAGTCAGCCTTACACCTAATAGCAACGGTGGAGGGGTTTTGCCATCAGGCTATGATAAAATCACCTTTAAACTTTATGATGGAAACTGGACTAAAAATATAACCTTACCAACGACTCCAGCTAATGGTTCTCAAGTTGCCATAAACTCTGTAGCTGGATACAAATCTTATTTAGATACCGGTTCTGTAGACATCCCATTAAAAGAGCTTGTTATTTCAAGAAATGATAGTTATTCCTTTACTTATAACCATAATAAAAACTCCTGGGTAATTAAGGGAAACAATGTAAGCCACTTAACTCCAAATGACAGTGGAGCAGTTATCCCAAATAACCCAACTAAAGTAACTTTCTATAACTTATCAAATGGTAACTGGGCGCGTAAGGTAACTTTACCTAGCCAGGCATCTGATGGTGATTATGTTGTCTTCAGGTCTGATGCTACCTGGAGTGCTCAAATCAGCTCTGCAAATCAGTTATATAAAAGTACAACTCTCCTTAAAACGGGTGACGAATACGTTTTTAAGTTTGATAAAAGCTTTCAGAAATGGTTATTAGAAAAAGCGCCAGTTCGTTCTTTAACGGCTAAAGATGCAACTAGCCATATGCCTTCACCAACTTCTCCACGTACAAAGGTAAAATTCTATGATGGCAACTGGGTACGTACTCTTCATCTCCCAGCTGTTGCAGGCAATAGAGACAAGGTAGTGTTGCAGTCAAATGCGACATGGACTGCGACTATTGATGGAGCAAATATTAATAATTACCAGTCCTTGAAATTAAATACAGGGGATGAATACGAATTAACTTACATTGCTGAAAATGAGCAGTGGGAAGTCACTAAAAGCCCAGTTAAGGTTTATCAGGCAAAAGAGCTGGTAAATGGCCGAGTACCACAATTAGTTAGACCAAACTCAATTATTGAGTTTAGTAACGGTAACTGGGTTCGTGACTTATATTTACCATACCCTTCACCTAAAAATACTCGTGTAACGGTTAAAACTGATGCTGCATGGTCTTTTAATGTTCATGGGATAAATAATAACGATGATAATGCAGTGAGCATTGAAAATGGGCAAACGGTTTCATTTAAGGTTGATGAAAACGGCTTGTGGCAGCAAGAAACTCTAGTGATTGATATATTGATGCTCTATAGCGACAAGGTAGCTTCAAAGCTAGGGGAGAGTGCTGCAAGGGCTAGAATGTTTGAAAGCTTTAGCTTAACTAATGAAGCACTTGAAAACTCCGGTGCAAACTTTCGTTTGAGAATGGTTGGCCTTAAGAAAATACAAGCTAAGAGCCATTGGCAAAAACTAGGTGATCCCCTAAGAGAGCTGCGTAACGACGAGCTAGTACAGTCTTGGAGAAACGAGCTGAATGCAGATGCCATTTATTATGAGGGAACCGAAGATGGTTGTGGATTAGCTTGGGTCAGAGCTAGCTCATACAATATGGTTGGAACAGGCTCAATCAATTGTGGTACGACTGTAATGCGCCATGAGTTTGGACACAATATGAGCCTTAACCATGGGGTTGATCATGGTGATACAAATGGCAACTATGCTGTAGGTTATAATGTAGTTAAAAGTGTGATGGGTGGTAATGCGATTCCTTTCTATGCCACGCCGAAGCGTTTTTCAGAAGCTCACGGTATCCCTATGGGTATCGAGGGACAGATAGATGCAGTAAGAGCAATGAATGAGTTTTCATCAAAGGTAGCCTCATACCGTTAAAGGTTGATAGCTCAATGAGTAAAGAAAAACTGGCAGGAGTTCTAGTTGTTTCAATAGCGATAGTGATAGGGGCCTTTTTAGGCCTCTCAATCACTCAAACTCCTGATCGTAATAGCAATACTAATAGTGAGCCCCCTCCAGCTACTGTTAAAAAAAATGAGTTTACTCCCCCTGTTTTAATAAACCTGCCTGCTAGTGATACAAAAAAGAGTGCACCCACCTCAATTGCAACTACCACTGCTGTTCCAGTATTAACTCAACCTGCTGAAATAGAGTCTGTAAAAAAAGAGTTTGATTATCTCAGTGACCGGCAACTTCATGATGGTCGAAGCTTCATTCGTTTTGAAACGCAAGCATTAAATAAATTTGAAGTAGGGCATACCTTTCATATTTCATTTATTGATGCTGGACAAAAATATACAGGAAAAGTTAACTCGATTACTGAGTTTGAAGGTATAAAGCGTATAACAGGGAGCTTTGAAGGTTTACAAAAAGGGCAAATCAATCGATTCAGTATGACTATCTCAGATGATGGCAGTTATGTATCTGCCAACTTTTCTCCTGGCATAGAGTCTTATACCCTAGAAGCAAAAAATGGCCTTGGTTGGATAAATAACTTAAAAAATGAAGAAGATTTTCTTCATGAGTCTGAAGAAGAAATGACTAAATTAAAATAAATTATATTTTATTAATTTCTACTTGAATATAGTCACCTTTGTTAAGGTTACCATTCATAGTTTGGATGATGTTTTTTATCATCCCCAGTCTCGTCAATAAGAATTCCATAATGCCTGTTAATCATCTCAATGCTCTGGTCCCCCATTTGGCTTGCTATCCAGAATAGGTTTTCATTTCTTGCTATATTAGAAAGTGGATACCGGATTAAACAAACCCAGATTAATAATAACCAAATGGTGATTACATGGTCGAAGCTATCAAGCGGATTGTATTAAATTGTTTTCCAGAATTAGTCGGTAATTATCATTTACCACGCTTTGGTCGTGTGATAGCCATCAGTGATTTACCTGAACAAGGGAGTCTCTGTGATGAGTTTAGGCCTCACTATGCGGTGGATATTGAGGTATTAAACGCACAAGGCAAACCCGATAAACAATTACCCATCTTGCACAGTTTAACAGTCCCCATGGCGATTGCGGGCCAGGAACAAGGCTTTTATGGCATACCAGAGGTAGGCACCTGGGTGGTGGTCGGGTTTGCATATGGTCTGCCTAATAAGCCATTCATACAACAACTGTTACCTAACGGTTTATCAATGCCCAGCCTTGAGCAAAAAGAACAACGTTGGCAGCCTAATCCATCAAGCTACCAACGCTGCAATCACAAGGGCGCCTGGGAACGAACCTCAGACAGTAGTATCAGGGATGAGAGTTTAAGTTATCAGCTGGAAACGCTACATCAGGAAATTAAAGCCCAAACCAGTCAAACGACAGTAGTTGAGCACAGCACTGAAACGATTGGTGGAACCAAGGCCATAGAGTCGATGGGGAGCCTTAAACTACACTCAGGTGGTACCGCTGAATTAGCCGTAATTGATAATCTCAAGATAGCGACAGGCAATGATAGTCATACTGTTGTAGGTAACGATATGCAGGAACATATCAACGGGATTAAACACAGCCTGGCCAAACTGAAACAAATCACCCAGGTCAAAGACGGGGGTAAAGTCTGGCTGGGTAATGAAAGTGACAATGTACTGCAACTGTTGTCGGAGTTTATGGCGGTGGTAGAGCAGGCGTTTTTAGACCTTTCCAGTCATGGTCACACGCCCGCTGGGCCTACTAATAAGTCTAGCCTAGTAAAACAAGCGGGTACGGTGAAACAATTCAAAGTACATCTTGATGTAATGCTGTGACAGCATTGTCCTCCTATCCACAAATGCTTGTCCATGAGTGCAGGATCACGATACTTACATAGAGGTAGTCATAAAAAATTTGTATAAAATTTATTTTTAAGTTAACCCTTATAAAAGCTTTAAAGAAACAATAAGTAGAGTCCGGGTTGAGTTTACTTTGTATAATAATATTTGATTTTTCTGGTCTTGCTATGTACTAATTTTGATTTAGTATCTAGTGTATGCTTGGAAATAAATGAGTATGCAGCATGAAGAAGATTTATTTTTTTCAAGAAAGTAATTATTGTTTTTTTATATTATTATAACTGAAAGCTTGGTTTTGGACAAAGTGAAACCTTTTGGTTAAGGTCAAAATAAGTAAGTTATTTACAAATATCACCAGAGCTTCTAGTTGTTTTATGTATGGTGTTTTGAAAGAAAATATATTTATGTACCCTAAAAATAGAAAAAAGCATTTTTCAGTTTTTAGTCTGTAATGTGAACTCTAATCTCTTGCTTTGCACTCTCCACAAGCATCGATCATTAAGGTATTATTATACAATATTGTTAGGCTGCATCAGAGTGATGTTCATTCAAATAGTCTTTTTTTTAGAAAGAGACAATCTTAAAAAGATTAGAATAATCACAGATAATGAGTCAAACCATGAAAAATTGGATAATATTGTTTATGATCACAGTATACTCTCTAATCAGTAATCAAAAGAAAACTTGATCAGTACAATTGATGAGTTTAATTTCTATTTTTCCAGTGCTATACCAAGTTTCATTAAAATTTCTCCCTTAGAAAAAATGAATATATAACTGAGTGAATGTAACAATAAAAGGAGGTTATACTTTTATTGCTAAAATCGAACAAAGATTTGATAAGGTCGAAAATAATAAAGTTATAGAGTTTAGAGAATAGTTTGAAACATCTTGTTCAATAATTGCTGGCCTAGCCTGCGTAGCAACAATTATTGGTATTGTGATCAATCATCTAGGAAATAGCCAAAAGAAAAGCATAGAAATCTATAATGAACAAGAAAGGTTTGCACTTATGAAGTCGTCTGATAGGTTGAAAGTCATCAAGAAAATTGAAACTGTAAGCCTAACAAAAAAATCCAAGTGTCGCCTTTCGCGCACTTGATTTGGACGTTAGTTATAAATTAACAACATAAACATTCAATCGCAGGAGATAACGATGACTGAAAAACCGAATAACCCCAATGTAGATACGACCATAAAGGTTGGCGGTGCATCCGATACGAACTATTATGAGGCGCTTTACCAAATTATCCAAGATGCCCAAGCCGCAGGATCAGTTGTCCAGATAGTGACAATCTGGCCATCAACGGGATATGACGAAAGTGCCTTTCAAAAAGTAATGGCTGATGATTGCCAGCCCAGTGGATCCTGTCCGAAATAGGTCAGTTAATGAAAGTAGCAAAGCAAATCTATATTTTGCAAGGTGCAAGCCGCGCAGCATGTTACGATTTAACCCGAATGAGATGCTGGCCAATAGATGAGCGCGAACTGCAATTACTACGGCAGCTTGCGCGCGGCCACTCTCCTAGAGCTGGAGCTGACAATCTAAAGTCCTTGGTACTTATGAGGAGGCGTGGTTGGATAGAGCCAGGAAGGCCTGTTGCTAAAAACTTAGAATTACCATTAGCAACCAATCGAGCCCCTAATAGCAAGGTTCATCATGTCTGGTTAGAGTTGACAAAATCTTGCAACCTAACTTGTTCTCATTGCTACGCTGAATCCGGGCCAACAGTGAACCGAACTAATGAGCTTTCCACTAGCGAATGGATAAGCGTGGTTGAGGAGGTGTTGAGCTATGGCGTCAATGTTTTAACCTTTATTGGTGGAGAGCCAACAATACGTTTAGATTTGGCTGAAACTTTAGCGAAGCTTGTTCGCGAAACGAACCCAAAAATTAAGTTAAGAATGTTTAGTAACTTTTCTATTCCTTCTCGCATGCAAGCCCTCCGTTCTTTTGTCGAAGCTTATGATGTAGAAATTGGTACAGCTATATACGGAATAAACGCTAAGCAGCACGATGAAATGACTGGGGTCACTGGATCATTTGCGCGTACAATGAACGCTATAGAAATGATGAGAACAGGTGGAGTTGATGTTTTTGTGGGAATGTATGTTGATCTGAGTGCGCCAGCATACAAAAAAGAGTGTATTGAATGGCTTCGTTCCATTGGAATAAAAAGATATGAAGTAATTGCTCCATCTCAAGTTGGAAGAGGCGTAATTAAATTGTGGAAAATGAAAAAATCCAAAAATTCGAACAAAAAGATTTTCAGTTTTACCGAGCGAAATTTCAATAACGCTGGAGTGGGTCATAATTGTTTTTTGGACCATTTTGCAATAAAGCCGAATGGAGATGTCTCGCCATGCATAATGATGCGAAATTACAATTATGGAAATATAAAAGATACTTCCATAAATCGCATTCTTAAAACGGCTCTTTATGAGAAGATTTCTTCGTTATCAAAAGATAATATAGAGGGTTGCTCTGAATGTGAATTTAGGTACGCTTGTTTTGATTGTCGGCCAGATGCAATGGCTAATCAAAGTAATTTAAAAACAAAACCGGCTTGTGGGTACGACCCAAGATTGCCGCTAGACGCAGAGTTGAATGAATAATTTATATAGAATCAAAAACGAGGCGGTTTTAAAAGGGGCTGTGCATTTTAACTCCAACATATGCATACAAGATATTGCGACAAGAATTGGAAATGTAATAAAGGATCCAGTGAACGGAAAAATAATCGATCGATTGAAAAATGACTTAAGATCCAGGTCATGCCCTAAATACATCTCATATGGACAACCTAAGTCGGAAACACCATTTCACACCGACTACCCTAACCTATTTACCCCTCCAAAATTCATTCTCTTGCAGTGCGTCTGCGAAGGGTCATTGCCTATATCAACACAATATGTTCATGTGGCACGTGGAAACCCTTTGTTCAACAATGCCTTGATTTGTGAACCCTGGCTTATTAAAAAGTGTACGGGCAGGTGGCAGCGGTGCAAAGTTATGGTTACATCATTTCGTAATGCACCCTTAATACGTTTTGCAACAAACATTATGCGACCCATGTTCCCTAAGTCTTCTGTCTTAACAAAGTTGGCCACTCAAGCAGCTGACTATTTTCCCGCGCATCACTTCCAACTAAAGGCGGGCGACTACCTACTTATTAATAACCACGCAGGATTGCATAGGAGAACATTGTCTGTTGGCAGCGAAATGGGAAATCAATGCAGAGAAGAAAGCGATAGAGTTATTGATAGAGTCCTCATTGGGTAAGAGTTCGTATCTAGCCAGCTCTCCCCACATCATTCTGCATGCGGATCCGCACAGGCCAGTTCATTTAACTTACCCGATAGAATAACGAGCTTTGATCCATCCTTCCCTTAGTGAAAATAGTCCTACCTTTCATTATTTAATGCTTGTTTGTTCCCTTGTGTTTTTGAGTTCTGCCAAGGACCTTTACTGGTAAGGCTACAGCTGCTTGAACATGGGCTAAGTTTCTGTCTTTGGTTCTTGGTTTCTCTATTGATGCCAATAACACCTCTCGTCGTTTTTTCAATAATCTATATCAACACATGAATGATACGCATTGGCTATTCCATAGTAATTGATCGAACCATGGGGATATTGACTGTGTTTAAACAATAGGAGTTGATTAATCTTCAACATCCTTGAAACTATTTGGTTATAAATGAAATTTAATTTAGTCGTAATTAAAACAGTGAGAAAAAGCACTCATCCTCCCCACCTGCGGTTTTTGCGTCATAAAAAGTTTGCGTAAAATTATTTGGGTTACTAAATATCTGCAATGGCTTGTTAGCTAAGGTGTTTAGGGGAAAGGGGGGGGCTTTCATGAAGTGAAACGATGTTAAAACATATGAAGTGATATTCACTTTTAGTGTAAGTCAATTAATATTTTAATTAGAAAAGTATATGTATAAGCATGCTTTTCTAATGGTTTTTCTACTGTTGGGCAGAATGTTTATCAAAAGACTGTATTTATATACAGTCTTTTTTTGTAGTCCAGAGAGATGTAAGGGTTTGATCAGTAGTGATCGTTAAGCACGAATATAGAACTTAATGAAGGACTTGAATGTAATTGATGCAAACAATGGACAATATTATCACAGTTACATATCAACAGGGATTTTTGGTTATAAAATGAATATTGATAAAATACTAGTTAGCAATTTTAGGTGTTTTTCAAAAGAAGAAAATAATATACTTTTAGAGTCTGATCTTACTTGCTTTGTTGGCAATAATGGTTCTGGTAAAACAACAATCATAATGGCTCTAAAACGCTTGTTTGGTTTGACTAGAGAAGATCGCACGATCACCCAAGATGATTTTTTTCTTGCACCTAATGAAGACTATAAAAGTATAAATGGACGTGAACTATATATAGAAGTTATTTTTTCATTTCCTGAGCTGGAGGAAGGTATTCAACAGGCCCGTGAAGTATGCCCTGTATTCAGTTCTGTGATCTATGCTGATAAAGAAGATGATAAAAAGCTGAAAGCAAGAATGCGTTTAGAGGCTCAATGGGATGAGGCAGAGTATGAAGATGAAGTTCAATCTAAGATATATTGGATAATGACTCCGGAAAATATTGGTTTTGGAGAAGATAAGGACTTCAAAATTCCAGTTTTACTTCATGACCGTAAGCAAATCAAGTTGAGATATATACCAGCTTTCAGAGATTCAAAAGCCACACTTAAAAATGAAGTTAGAGCTTTGACAAAAATTATTTATGACTATACAAGTGTATCTACTTCGCATCAGCAGGAAATAGAAAAAATTAGTAGTAATCTAAGTTACCAAATTCAGAACCTTGAGTCTATCAAGTCGGCGACTAGTTTGATTAAAGAAATTTGGATCAAAACTCATGATAAAACATTAAGGCATTATCAAGAGCCAAAATTAGAAGCAACATCAACCAAGCTAGGAGAGCTTCTAAAATCAATATCTATTAAACTTGCTCCATCAGAAAATGGAGGAAGCAGAGATATAAGTGAGCTAAGTGATGGTCAAATAACACTTCTATATTTTACTCTTGCCATTGCACTTTATGATATAGAACAAGAACACCATAAAGGGCAATTAAAAGGTTTTAATGAGCTTGATCGAGAAGTTCCTATATTTACGATATTTGCATTCGAAGAACCAGAAAATCATCTTTCACCTTATTATTTAGGCCGGATTCTGAAGATTTTACAAGCTAAAACAAAAACATCTAAGGTTACTGGTATAGTGACTTCTCATTCAGCTAGTGTTGTACGCCGTATGGAGAGGGTTGAGCAAATCCGGCATTTTCGTCAAGTAAATACTATTGATTGCCGTTGTTCTAAAGTTAAAAGAATACTGTTGCCGCCTAGTAAATCTGAAGAGGATTATAAGTACATTAACCAAGCAGTTTTAGCTCATCCAGAACTGTATTTCTCCAAGCTAGTTATTTTGGGAGAAGGAGATTCAGAAGAAATCGTTATTCCAAAATTGGCTGAATTGCTTGGTTTTGATTTAGATCCATCGTTTGTTGCCTTTGTAAAACTTGGAGGCAGACACGTTAATCACATGTGGCGTTTGCTAACAGAGCTACAAATTCCGCATGTAACATTAGTTGATTTAGACTTATGTAGGGCAAATGCTGGTCAGGATCGCATCAAGTATGCAATAGATGAATTACAGGAAGTTGGTAAAGTTTTTAATTTTCCAGATAATACTTCTTATCAAGATTTATGTGATGCTCATATTGAATTGTATGAGATCGATGAAATGATTAGTAAACTTGAATATGAAGGAGTATTTTTCTCATATCCTCTTGACCTAGATATGGCAATGATAAAAGCATTCCCGGAATATTATACCCATAACGAATCATTTTTAGGTGTAACTGAGTACCTAATCTGCAAACTCAGCTAATCCATTACCCATGATTG